>JAGQOY010000141.1 GCA_020427005.1 Planctomycetales bacterium | reverse complement strand
TACTAAGCGATGTGTTTCAGTACCGATCATCGTTGGCGACTTGGCAATTGGAACAGAAGGTTCCGGTGGCGGAGGAAACATTCTTTTTGCCGTAGATTTGAAAAGTGATCATCGAACTGTTTTTGAAGTTCGTCGAGCTGCACCTTATGTCCCCAGTCCAGTTGCCAAAAATGATTTGATTTTCCTGTGGGCAGACAATGGTATTGTAAGTTGCGTAAGAGCACCGTCAGGCGATGTAATTTGGAGTCAACGGATTGGCGGAAACGTCTCTTCATCACCCGTGTTAGCGGGAGACAAGCTAGTTGGCATCGCGGAAGATGGGACGGTAACAATTCTCTCTGCTACAGAACAATTCCAAAATTTTGGCGAGGTCAAGCTTAACGATACCACTCGTGCGACTCCATTAGTGGCTGAAAACTACCTTTTGATTCGCACTAACTCACAGCTGCTGTGCATTGGTAAGCCTTGACCACTTAGGAGAAAGAAGCGATTTGCTTGTGGCACAACCGCTGAGCAGCAACGGCTCGTATTTTTTCACCAATCCGTGTCACCAATAGAGTAACTGAATTACCAGAAGATTGACCGAGTTGGCGTTGAAGTTTACTTGCGTCCAGTGAGAACAACCTGCTCTTGACTTCCACCATACCCGCACCGTGAAGGCGTAACCAACTTCTAATCTTGCGGTTATCAAATGGAAGGATTTCCAAAACCTGAAATGTCTGTAGCCAGGCACTGGTGAGAGTACGATCTGCAACAAAGTATCCATGGGGAGAGTGAACTGCATTCAGATCATGTTGGATCGCAAAATCTGAGGTTAACTGAGATGCATGCAAGACTGGGTGTAAGTCGTAAAGAAATTTGCCTCGTAGTTTACCTGGCTCGTTAACTATCTGACATTGAACGTTGCTTTGAACGCACGAAGTAAAAGTTGACGTTTTCTCGGGATCGCAAAGTACTGCCGTTTTCTCACCGAACTGGTTGCAACGCAAATCCCCCGATATCAGCAATTGCTGTCTACATTCATGAAAGTTTCCCAGCCATAACCGCTGAAAATTCCGACGAATGAACTCCGCGTTTGTCGCATGCCAAACACACATTGGTGAAAGTTTTATCATAGATCCTTGAGCACTCTGGCCAAGCGGCAGAATGTCCTCCAAGGGCGGACTGTAGCTGCTGGACGCCGAGCCACGACGCTTGCCGTCCGAACGACGATCAGGATCAATGTGCACTAGTCCTCCGACACATTCTTGAGCTCGATAACGCCCTTGCCTCACCTCCCCCAATACCCCATGACTTTTCATGTTATGAGATGCGTACATGGTGATGATTGCATCTTGATCGACCGCTACGACAGAGCCTCGTTTCGCAAGCGCAACACTATCTGCCCCCGCACCACAACATACATCAAATATTTGTTGGCGAGGCGGGAAGAGTGAAGCTTTGAATTGAGCCGACCACCAATCGCTTGCTTGTTCGTAACTTTGTTGCGTCCATAACCAATGTTCAGGATCAGGAAAACGCTTAGTGCATCGTGAACGCAACTTGAGCTGCAAGTTGAGTATTTCCCGCTGCCAAGCGGCAAGGTTCTGCAACATACTGACAGATTTTTTGTCACCTAGCAATTCATGTCCGTAGCAAATTAACCAGCGAGTTCGTTCTTCGATTTCACAGGTTGCTGAATGTTCTGACATGAAATAGCTCTTACCGGAATTTCTTTAATCAGAGAGGTGATCGATTCGAGAAGAAGATCGCTATGTGCTGCAGAAATATCGAGCAAGCCGAATTCACGGTAGGGAACGATTATAACGGTGAGAAAATCGTAATAACTCGATTTCTCACCTTTCTTCAAGCTTCTCATTGAATTGGTTGTAGTGATCAATTGCTCGACCAAACTACGAGTGCTTCTACTATTTGCTTGTTCCGATATTACTTCTAGCTGAACAATCGTTTGGTAGTAACGCTAACGAGCGAGAAAGTCACATCTTGCGGCTGTCTTCCTAAGATACAAAGCGAATTAGTAATGATCAAAAAACCCGTAACAGGACTTGCTATACTCGCGTTGGCGGCTGGTGGACCATATTTTCTATTCGAAAGTCCTTTAGGCCAGACCGTTTCAAGCGGAGTTCGTCAAGTTTTTGGGCTTTCCGCGGTTCCATACGAACCAGCGCAGACGGCAAATGAGGCGGCTCCAGGTTATCTGACCGCTGCTCAGCCCTGGAGTTTGCCCAGCAGTTCTCAGCTGAATCCAGGCAACGCCAATGATGCCTTTGCACCCTTTCACGCGTTACCGGAAGTCTTGCGATTCGATGTCCAACCCAATTGGGTAATTGCGCATTTTCCTAGGGTAACAACTGTCTTGGCCGATTCTCAGCTCGATGGACTGAGAGTTCCTTTGGTGACCGGTGCCAACCCCAGCGATTTGGCTGGGACACTCACCTACTATTTTGATCGTTACAAGCGATTGCAAAGGACAACGATACACGCAGTAACAGGTGATCCGAGTCAAATCATTTCACAACTACAGACCTACTATCATCTTCAGCAGGTGCCTTCCTTGGGAGGAGGTCTGTGGGTCCAAACCTGGAATGGTCAACCAACGAGTATTTGTCAAATTGCACCTGCCGCAATCATCCAAGCCAATGAACAATTCGCGCGCTATACGATCTTTATTGAACTAAATCAAAGCAATCTAGAATTCGGTTTGAGCCAAGAGGGGCAGTCGTTGATAGCACAAGGTCGGCAATCGCAACGTTGGTAGACAGCTTTGCCAAGCCTTTGCTGGGGGGAAAGGATCGTTCGTGCGTGTATTCATAACCGGGGTCTGTGGCTTTGTTGGCAGTTCGTTGGCAGAGAGTCTTATGGCGACTTTTTCCGGGATGGAAATAGTCGGCATCGATAATCTTTGTCGCTCTGGCAGCGAACTGAATCGATCGCGACTCAATGCACTTTCGGTCGAAGTTCGGCACGGCGATATTCGCTGTCGCAGTGATATTGAAACAATACCTGCGGCTGAATGGGTAATTGATTGTGCAGCACTCCCAAGCGTTTTAGCTGGAACCGACGGTCACGGCTCTGCACGACAACTCGTCGAGCACAACTTGATAGGCACCCTCAATCTACTCGACTACTGTCGTCAGCATAATAGCGGTTTGATTCTGCTAAGTACGAGCCGAGTCTATTCCATTAGAGATCTGTGTTCGTTGCCTCTAATAGCAGAGGACGGCGCGTTTAGACTCCAATCTGAAGAACTCCAAATTCCTCATGTGGGTCCCGAAGGTCTGACGGAACAATTTTCGACAACACCTCCCATTTCACTATATGGCGCTACAAAGCGGGCTTCTGAAATCATGGCAGAGGAATTTTCGGAAGCCTTTGGATTTCCACTGAGAATTGACCGTTGCGGCGTGATTGGCGGTGCAGGTCAATTCGCACGACCTGACCAGGGCATATTCAGTTTCTGGGTCCATTCCTTTGCAGTTCGTCGTCCATTGAAATACATCGGATTTGGCGGCACCGGCCACCAAGTTAGGGATGTACTGCATCCTCGAGACCTTAGCCGGTTAATTGCAGCCCAAATTAAAGCTGGGGACGACAAATCAAAACCACGTTTAATGCATGTCTCTGGCGGACTAACTTCAGCTCGGTCACTCAAGCAAATTACTCAGTGGTGTGAATCACGCTTTTCTTCCCATGCCATTGATGTCGACTGTACTCCCCGACAATTTGACGTACCGTGGCTTGTCTTAGATTCGGGCCTTGCAAAACGAGCTTGGGGTTGGGAACCAACGATTTCCACAGAGAATATCTTGAGCGAAATTGCAGATCACGCGACTGACAATCCAGACTGGTTGATGACGACCAGTGGATAGCCAGGCATAATGTCCTCACTGAAGAATTGAAAGAAGATGCTTCGCATTCTTGGTATCAGAAGTTGCAAAGTTGAATACGACTGTTTCGAAAAACCTGGACTTTGAGTGCCAGATAACAAGTTTATCTTCGGCCCATTCCTGGCGGTGGCTAATGTTGCCGCTCGGGATTTTCGTCCTATTGCGTTTGCCTGCTATGGTTCACTTGCCAGGTGGGCAAGATGAACAATTTTTCTCGGTTCCGGGTTACACGGTTTGGCAGTGTGGAATTCCTCGTATACCGTACCTGCCTACCAAGAATCGATCAACTTTCTTTGAGAATGCCGATCGGTGTTTGATGACTTTGCCCCCCGGACTGTTCTACGCGCAAGCGCCTTTTTTTGCAATTTTTCCGGCTGGATATCCTACGAGCCGAATCCCATTGTTTCTGGGAGCGCTCGCAGTAGTTGTGTTAACTTTCGCATTTGGTATCAGACTAGGTTGTCGACCTGAGACGGTCTGGGCAGCATGTATAATTTTAGCATTGTCGCGTCCATTACTGTTCACCGCTCTTACAGCTCGGCCAGATCTGCTGTGTGTGCTGTGTGGTCTGATGAGTATTGCCTTGCTTGTAACAGGAAAAGAATTTTCAACTAAGAGAGTTGCTCTCATTGGAGTGTGCTGCGGATTCTCGGGATTGTTTCATCCTTTCGCCTTGGTCTTTTGTATTCAGATTGGATGCTTTCTACTCGTGTCCCCAGGTACGCTTAAGGACAGAGCAGTTAGAATTCTTGCCGTCTCAGGTGCAACTCTGGCTGTGCTGGCACTTTGGCTGCCGTTGATCTTGATGTTCCCGTATGAATTCCAGAGTCAGTTTTTCTCAAATGTATTAGATCGAGCTGGACCTGGACTACCTGCTAGGCTTCTTTGGCCACTAGATTCAATCCGACATCATGCCGTTTTGCTATGGGAATTTGCCGGTCCTTGGCAGTTAGCATTACTAGCAGTGGGACTTGGCGTAGCAACCGTAGCATTCGCAATGGATCGTGATGTAGATTCCAATGAAGTTACCAAATACCGTCGAACGATGTATCGGCGTATATTGTGGCTTGCTTGGACCAGTGTATACCTCACAGCGACTGTAGCTGGACTGCATCCGACAAAAGGTTACTGGCTGTACTCCACAATCTTGATTTTGTTGTGCACAGCGAGATCCGCGAATCGACTCGCAATACCTAGTCGAGCCGATTTGGCAAATGTTAGTAAGAGCTGGCCTGCCTGCGGACTTCTTGCGATGTGTGTATTGGTCACACTACCTGGGGCAGGGCTGAAGTCTAGTTGGATCTACCTACGATATTGGAATGACCCACAATACCACGGTGCACGATTCATTTCTTCTGTGCTCGAAGATTTGCCACGGGATGGACTTTTTCTTGCCGATTTGTCCTACGTGTTTGATGTATACCTTAGCGGTCGAGAGACCTTACTGTGTCAAGAAAAGGACCAGTATTGGGGGCCTGAACCAATTGAATACAACAGGCTGCTATTGGCCTGGGAGGGAGAGGACGCTCAGTGGGCGAAGCAGTATGACGCTTCCCTAGAAAAACGATACGGCAGTCGCGAAATTATACAAGCCTGTTTTGTGGATTGTTTTGTACCGAAGGATTCCATCGGACCGTGACAAACGCACCCAAACTTTCAATTGTCATTCCTGCCTACAACGAACAGGAGAATATCCAGGCATGCTTGCATTCACTTGTTGAATGTCTGGTAACGCAACAATCAATTCCCACTGAGATCATCGTCGTCAACGATAATAGCCGGGACGAAACAGAGACTCGTGTATTGGAAGTCATGCGCAAGTGGTCCTGCGTGCGATTAGTACGCCGCACTCCCCCAGGTGGATTTGGAAGAGCTATCCGAACTGGTTTAGAGTTTGTAAGGGGAGAGGTGGTTGTTATTTATATGGCAGATCTGTCAGATCACCCCGAGGATGCACTCGCCTATCTCCGCAAGATCGAGGAAGGGTATGATTGTGTGTTTGGATCACGTTTTATCCAAGGCGCAATTGTGCACCGTTATCCCAGGCTAAAACTGATCGTAAATCGGATTGTGAACAAGGCGATACAGTTAATGTTCTGGACTCCTATGAATGACTTGACTAACGCATTCAAGGCTTACCGACGAGATGTAATTGAGCACTGTGGTCCTTATCGTAGCTGCCATTTCAACATCACCTTGGAAATGTCATTGAGCGCACTCATAAGTGGTTACAGAATTGCTCAAATCCCCATTGCCTGGGAGGGAAGAACTTGGGGTTCTTCAAATCTTAGGATGCAGGAGATGGGTAGGCGGTACTTATGCACGCTGTTGATGTTGTTCTTTCAACGCATGCTAATGTCGGATGACGTCAAGGCGGAAAGTCAGCGAGTGTTGGGAGCTGCCCAAGAAGTGAATTTGCCAACGATGGCAACTACTGAATAATCCTTTGGCTTGTTCAGAATATAGGACTAACAAGTAATTTCAACGGCTGCTATTTTCCTGAAAAAAGATACGATTCTGTTGTCCAATCGCCCCGCCCTTCTCACCGACATTGATACTGCTGCGAGGCTTCTAAAAGCCCAAAAGCTGGTGGCATTTCCAACCGAAACTGTCTTTGGCCTAGGAGCGGACGCCACTAGCGCTGAAGCAATCGAACAAGTGTTCGTCGCCAAAGGACGTCCGGCGGATAACCCTCTGATCGTACACATCGGGTCACTGGAGCAATGGGACTTGGTTGCAGAAAGTTTGTCTCCTCTTGCATTGCAGCTGTTGCGCAGTTACTCACCAGGCCCGTTGACAGTTGTTGTGCGGCGAAAAAAGAGTATTGTCGACGCGGTCACTGGGGGGCTGCCGACTGTCGGCATTAGGATCCCGAACCATCCTATCGCGCAGCAACTTCTGCTAAAGGCTGGATTGCCGGTGGCAGCACCTTCAGCAAACAGGTCTGGAAAGCCTAGTTGTACGACTTGGAAAAGTGTTCAAGAAGATTTTGTCGGACGAATCGATGCGATCTTGGCATATGATTGCCAAGGGTGCGGTCTCGAATCGACAGTCGTGGACTGCACTGGGGAGAAGGCACGTGTCCTGCGCCCTGGCGCGATCACGGAGCAAATGCTGCTTGACGCCAATATTCCCATGGTTGACGATCATATTGCATCAGGCCATGGGGTCGAGCCGGTTCTTTCGCCGGGCACGAGATATCCCCACTATCAACCGCAAGCCTGTGTCATTCTCTTAGAATCAGAGCAATGTTTGCACCGCCAAAGTCACGAAATCAATTTGAAGTGTGCGACTTACGCCGGGATCGGTCCAGTTCCACAATCATCAAAATTCTTGCTTTGTCGAGAATTCCCAGATATAGACGAGTACGCAAAGAATTTCTACGAGTTTTTACGTACTTCAGACCGGCTAGGAGCACAATACATTCTGCTGCAACTAACGGCTACCTCAGGTATTGGCGGCGCGCTGCGTGATCGACAACTACGAGCCGCAAGTAAATATGTAACTGACAGCTAGCCGCCTTTTGCAGTTGCGGTTGGGCAGGCTAGCCAACAGTTTACACGAGTTAGACTCATAATGCCGCTTGATTCAATGCCTGGCGCAGTATTGGTTCAAACGCTTTCGCTTGGCGCATAAATCCGAGATCATTTGCATGCGATGCATCCGTCGATCCTTCACTATCGTCTCCGTAAAGAAAATCTCCTGGAATATAGTACAGCTGTTTTACACCCTCTGCCTTGAGAGCCTGAAAAGCATTGTCGAGTGCACGATGATTTGCGGTATGAAATTCATGCTTCGCGGGTGTGATCCAGTCATTAGAAAACCGACGATCTTCCACGAGCACAATAGGTGTTTGCGGATGAGCTTTGCGGAGTTGATGTACTAGCGGAATGCACTTTTTTTCAACGTCGGCGGGACCCATGTTGGGAAGGCAATCAATTACAAATAGACTGGCATCCAATTGGATCAAATAATCTCCAACTTCTTTGTCCATTCGTCCATTGCCTGAAAAGCCGAGATTCACAACTGGCATATCGAACATACGACCCAATATTGCGGTATGTACCATCCCAGGTCTACTGGCACACGCACCGTGAGTGATACTCGTACCGTAGAACACGATCGGCCTACTTCTGGGCGGTAGACCCGCGAATTTGGATCCAGGTTCAATTCCGATCGACATGGATTCAACACCATTGTAAAGCGGCAAATATGCAGCATATTCTCGAATTCCTGGTGCAATTCCATTGATTATTTGAGCCTTGACTTCTTGTGTTGCTGGCTTCGTAACTTGCACCCACTTCCAAACGCCTTCGTCATTTCTGGCATACAGATCTACTCCACTAACGCCTGTGGCAGGCATGTGAGGCATAGCAAGATTTGAATCGGTGAGCTTGTAATGTACGTGAATGGATGGTGAGTCAGTCTGAAAACGCACCATCATGCCACTGCTGTCGCGGCTTAGATTCCATACATTTTTTGTAACATGACCTTCCGCGGAGGCGGGTAGACGATCGAAGTATTTCAGCCGTTCCTGTTGTGGGAGAATCCTACCCTCGAGTCCCCAATCCTCTACGTCATACCAAAGTAGTCCGTCAGCCGCCGTTGGGTTAACGGACATCGCCGGATCAAGTTTCTCAATCGCTCTTTCCTGTGCCTGCAGGGATAAAAGGGCAGGACCAACAATCAAACACAAGGCTATCAAAAAACGATACATTTTTAAGTTCCCAAATACACTCATGACTGTTTCCTTTTGAAACATTGATTCTACGTGCCTTACGTGACAGGCCTATTGTCGCTACTCGCCGTACTCAATTCACTTCCAATTCGCGGACCACAGCTGGGATCAAGAATTGCCGCCGTCGCAATTTGGACAAAGTTCGCACCTGCAGCCCAATATGCTTTTGCATCTTCGGTTCCAGCTATTCCACCAACTCCAATCAATTGCATTCTGCGCTCGGAATCTACTGGAAGTTTCCACTTATTAAACATTGCGACTTGTTCGACGGACTGCCCAAAAATACTGCGCCCACCAATTCCCCGAGTCTGCCCGTCAAACAGTCCTGTGGAATCCAGCGGATCCATGATTCGGCTAGTAATGCAATTGGTCATGGCCAGTGCGTCCACGGTTCCGGCAACCGCCTTGAGCAATTCAAATCCAACTTCAATGTCCTGAGGCCAATAGTAGCCAATTTTGGCGATTAGTGGTGCATTACCGATGGCTGTTCGGACTCGCTTTACAACTTTCTCTGAAGCATGGGGGTGCAGATAGAGCTGACCGTCTGCGGAACAAACATTGGGACATGATAAGTTAACTTCAACGCAATCTGCCCCGCTTTCAATGGCCCAACGAGCGCACTTAGCGTAATCATCCGCAATCTCATCGATTGACCAATCGTCCATGGGAGACGCGACCACCGAAACTACCAGAACCTTTTCAGCGGATAACAACTTTCGGGTGCGTTCCAGATCTCTTCGCCACTGGTCAGGAGGGAGCGATGGCATTCCAAATGAAATTGCCCATGAATCGGTTAATTGCTGCTGAGCGTGCAGATCGCCTTGTTGTGACAATTTACCTGTAACTGGAACCAAGTTGGGCATTTTGTATGATGCCCGTGCGACGCTTCGAACCGTCTTGTATGTCAAGACATCGTAACCTAGCCTTGCATAGCTTAGTAACCAATTTCCGTTGAGTAACGGGCCTGCCGCAATGCCAACTGGACAAGCCACGCGTCTGCCCAAGAAATCCCACTCGTGACCAACAGGGACCTTAGTCTCGGGAATCTCGAATTGCAATGGAGCAAGTTGAACATTCTCTTCGTAGGACAATTTCCAGTTGTAACTCGCGAAAGAGCTCTGTTCATCGTTTCTGTGAGATATTTTCATGAGTCGTCTATTGAATGTGCTCGACTAAGCGAAACCAGCCCTTCACGTCAAGGCTCCCTGCCTTACTTTCGTTCTGCAAATCCTGTCCATCTCAGTCAAAACTTCTTGAAGTTGAGCTTGCTCTCTGTTTCAGCCGCGTTCATGTCATCAGCTGCTCTGCATTTTGGTTCATGTCAAGTACCGCCCCCGAGCCGAGCGCAATGTTGATGTGAAATGTGGGTCAGCCCTGGGAGTTTTTCATCAATGCAAAATTTATTAAGAGCCGCTGCCAGGGCAATCGAGATCGGTGCCCAGCCGCTTACGCGGTCACGGCTCAATAAATCAACCAGCCGTCAGGCGAAACGGCTCACATCCAGCGTTGAATCCGAGTTGATAATCGCGGACCTCAATTTAGCTTTGTTAGTCATAAGAGCCGTTGTTCAAAGTTCGAGACTGGAAGACGAAAGCAAGTGACGTTTCAGAAACTCAAGTCTACGGTGACTGCCATACTGAGTCTCTGCGGCCCCATGTCCCGTTGAAGGCATGACCAACAATTCAAAATCTTTGTTCGCACGAATGAGAGCATCGACGACTTGCATCGTTGAGGCGGGATCAACGTTCTGGTCTATTTCGCCGACAATCAAAAGTAGCTTTCCTTCCAATCGACTGGCATCCTCAACATTCGAGCTTTGTGCATAGGATTCATCGACTGGCCATCCCATCCAAGCCTCGTTCCACCAAATCTTGTCCATGCGGTTATCGTGGCAGCCACAGTCCGCAACTGCAACGCGATAAAGGTCGTGATGATCTAAAAGTGCCCGCATGGCGTTCTGCCCGCCGGCTGAACCTCCAAAAATACCGACTCGCCCTAGATCCATTTCAGGATACCTCTCAGCTGCCGCCCGAATCCAGAGCTTTCGATCTGGAAAACCCGCGTCGGCTAGATTTTTCCAGCATACGTCATGGAACCTCTTACCACGATTGGAAGTCCCCATCCCATCAATGCGTACTACGATAAAACCAGCATTGGCTAGTTCATGTTCCTGTTGAAGCAAACCAAAGTGCTTCGGAACGTGAGAAGAATGTGGGCCGGCATAGATCTTCTCCACAACCGGATATGCCTTGCCTGGTTGGAAATCATCCGGACGAACTATGATGCCATAAATCTTAGTCATGCCATCGCGCCCATATGAGACAAAACGTTCAGGAATTGACCAGCCTCCATCTACCAAGGATTGCCAATTGGATTTTGAGATTTGGTGCACTTGGGAGGGATTCTTGATACTTCGCAACTCGCAAACTGGTGGCATGTCTACACGCGAATATCGATCAACAAACCAGTTTCCGTCTGGTGAGAATTCCCAACTATGATCACCGTCTCCATTTGTTAACACTTGAAGATCGGTGCCATCAAATTGCACTCTACATCGGTGCCGATAATAAGGGTCCTGGTCGGGAAACACGCCACTTGCCGAGAAGAAAATGCGTTGATTGGGTTCATCGACTTTGATGACTTCCCGAACGACCCAATCTCCTTTGGTGACAGCATTCAAGAGTCTTCCCTGAAAAGCGTCGTAGCGATAGATGTGGTTATAGCCGGTGCGTTCGCTCATCCACAACAACTGATCCCCTTCCAACCAATGAAGATAAGTCTTATGCGCATAATCGATGAACGTTGAACTTTGCTCATCTATGATGGGGCTTACCGAACCATCGAGAATCCCGAGCTGAATCAGCTGCAAACGTTGGTGCCCACGCTCGTTGTATAGGACAGTCACAGCCGAAGAATCCTTCAGCCATGTCAGACGTGATAATTGCCAGGGATTGGGCCAATGAGAGTTATCTACTGAAAGCTCACTTCCTCCTTGCAAGTCAAAAATTCTAAGTCGAGGCTTGTCTAACAAATCTCCGGGTTTGGGGTATTCAAGAGAGTGAACTTTGGGTTGCAAGCCATCGCGTGGATGAGCCTCGACAAATTGAACCGTCCGTTTGTCAACAGCTTCGATCTCGATTAAGGCTACGTAACGACGGTCCGGAGAAATCACTGGTCGTCCGAAGCTAGATTTCTCATTCGAAGGAACTGCGAGTAATTCCTCTTGACCGGTTTCTAAGGCCCTCCAGAGTTTTCCGCCATCGAGACGAACTAAGGTCTGATCACTCGGTTTTTCCCCTCCTCGTTGGCCAACTAGAGGCCCGGGGCGAGAATCCGTAAGCAAATCAAACTCCCTCACTAGTTCGTCGGAAATAAGGACATCTATTTCCTGATCCAACCCAATGACCCGAACTAGTTCCTTCCCGTTGGAATCACGAACACTCCACAAATGACCAGCAAAAGTATGTTGGTTGTGCTTTGATTGTGGAACCAAAGACGCGTATTTAATTGCTTCGCCATTGGCGCTTATCCAGTGAATATCAACTGGATCCTGCAGTCTGTTTTCAAAACGAATGGATGTATCGCTGCCTGTTCGACCTGCACGCCGCCGCCGAGTGAGAAACTCATGGGCTGCAGGTTCGCGGCTTTGAACTGTCAGCAACGAATTTGCTGGGTCCCACGCCCAATGCCGATTTTGAAATGCAAATTCTACGGTCTTATCCATCAAATTGATGTCGCGTGGCTGGAAATCGACAACACTTGTCGGTGTAACTAGTTGCTGGTTCAGGGCCGAAAGTAACTCCTGTTCATTCCACAGTTCGTCTGTTACTCCGGTGTCCAAATCAACTACGGAATACCGCCGCTGGGAACTTTCTGAATCAACTGAGTACCATGCCCGTTGGCCGTCGTCAGACCAACCTACAACCACATTATCACCGAAGACATCAGACAAACTATAGGGAACTCCAGCGCTTATTTGCAGTGGAAGAAACTGCAACACTAGTAGTCCCAATGCCAGTTTGGCTGGCAATGCACAAAAGCACTTCATGCTGTTAGGATCCCGCAAAACGTTACTTCAACTGTGAAATGAACTTGATGTACTGAGTCCAGTCGTATGCATTGATATCGTGCTTGCCATCTCGAAGATGGTAGCTAACAGTTCCAACTACTCCGGTATTCGCGTGAGCGGGAAACTCGTTCATTGCCAATGGAGGTAATCCTAGACGTTGATATAGTTGGCCGGCCAATTTAGCTGATAGAAACTCACCCCGTGGATCGGCCCATTGGTCTTCGGACGCGCTCGCGACATAAACTGGTCGTGGAGCTGCAAGTGCAACAAGTTGGTGCTGGTCAATGGGTAGAGATTGTTCATTCAAATTGTATTGCTTGAAATTTGGACAAAACCAATGCGGAAAAGATGTATTGATTCGGCCAACGGTTTCTCCAAATGCACGGCGAGAAATGGCAGCTCCGCCACAACCGGAATCATTCGAGATAACTGCCGCAAATCGCTCATCCGTGGCTCCTGCCCACAAAGATGTTTTGCCCAATCTTGAATGGCCTACCACGGCAACTCGATGGCCATCCACTTCAGGAACATTGGTTTGAATGCAATCAAGCAAACGAGAAAGACCCCACGCCCAGGCTGAAATTGTTCCCCAGCGATCAGGATGTGCCTCGGAAGGTTGGTTATCTGGAAATAGTGCGTGCACGCCATTATTAAATCCGTCATGGAAATCTGGATCGATGTCACCGCAATAAGCAGTTGCAACACCACAGCCGGCGTCGACCAACATTTCTACTGGCCAACGGCTGGACGCGGCACCTCGTCCAGCTTCGCTGGCGGTGTTGTTGGTGGCACCTACTTTGGCATCATTGGGTGACCATGATTGCGTGACCACAATCTCAGGATCCGCAGCAACCGTGTGATTCCCACGGAAGTTTAAACCTAGAAAACATGGAACCGGACCGGATGAGTTGGCCGGTGTAAAGACTAGTAAATGAATCACCTGACTACCGGCATCTGTGCCTAGCGAAACGCGATATTGCTGCCGCAGAGCCTTACCGCCCACCGACGGGCCGGATTCTAGTTTCTCGCATTTGAGTTGGAATGACGACTTTGGCTGGTAGCCGAACATGTGTTGTGAAAATGTATCCAACAATTCCTTACGTCGTAGTTTCCAAGCAGTCTGAAACGATTCTCCACTGTCCTGAGAATCAATTATTGGAGGAAGGGTATAGTCTGGAACTTTCGACTCGTCGTAGTTGGCTACAAACTCTTGAGCCCTAGTCAAGCCAATGAGAGTGGAGCAGATGAGAACGAAGGCCAGTAGTTTTATCCGAGCATCGAACATGTGCGTTTCCTTCTTTTTAGAAGCCCGATTGGTAAATTTGTTGGGATATATGCGGTGTTAGTAGCTGTTTGAACGCCCTAGAATTCGTAAACTATGATACCACGCGTCACTCACACGCGTTCGTTGGCCATACGTTGGAGCAGCCATTTCGTACGGAATGAAAACATGTGGTCGGCTGCGTCGGTAGACACAAACTTTTCATGCTAAGGAAATAGAACTGATGAAACTATTCTCTATGTCACTTGCAGTACTGTCGGCGTGCCTTTTTATCCCGCTTGCCGAAGCACAGTACAAACTCGAAAAACATGAAGGCGGAGTAAAGGTATTGGAATCTGGCAAAGTAATTGCAGATTATCTTACCAAGAGTATGAGCAAGCCAATTATTTGGCCCTTGCTGGGACCTGGTGGAGAGAAGATGACTCGCGATTATCCGATGGTAGCTGATAGTGCCGATGAGAAACATGACCATCCGCATCATCGTTCGCTGTGGTTTACGCATGGTGAGGTAAACGGAGTTGATTTTTGGTTGGAAGGTGAGCGTGGTGGCATCACAGAACACTTGGAATTTACTGAACTTGACGATGGCAAGCAGGCGGTGATTGGCGTTAGAAATCTTTGGAAGAGTCCTGCGGGTGAATCGGTATTGTCAGACAAGCGACGATTCACGTTTGGCCATGACGAACAAGCTCGTTGGGTCGATTGTGAAATTGAATTATCCGCAGATTTTGGGGAAGTGCATTTTGGAGACACAAAAGAAGGTACTTTTGGTGTGCGCGTGGCCGAATCGCTTAGTATGAATGCTAAGCAAGGTGGCATGATTATTAATAGCCATGGTACGAAGGGAACCGATGCTTGGGGCAAGGCAGCTGAGTGGGTTGACTACGTTGGTCCGTTGAATGGTAAAACGATGGGAATTGCTATACTATGCCACCCAAGCACTTTTCATCATCCAAATCGTTGGCACGTTCGCGACTACGGACTGTTTGCTGCCAATCCTTTTGGAGTCTATCACTTCGAAGGTCAGAAAGAACCAACCGATGGAGTTCGTATGAAGCAAGGAGAAAAGCTGTTGTTTCGTTATCGCGTAGTCCTACACAATGGAGATACCGAGGCAGCTTGCATCGCTGACCGATACGAGGCCTTCGCCAATCAGAAATTCACTGCCCTCTAGGGTATTGTCAGAACTAACTGAGACTTATTTGTCAAATCCTTGAATTGCCTGCCGCTCCTCCTGATCGGCAGGCAATTGGCGTTCGATTTTTGGGGGACAAGTCTCGTATGATTCGCGGTCTAGTTTCGAAGATTCTTTAACTTCTCTTCCTCCACCTTTTTTAACCAAGTTTCGTAGCCTTTGGTTCTACCGCCAACATAATGATAATTATCGAAAACTTCTGGTTTGCCTAAGGCACGCGGGTCTCCTTCTTCACGCAACATAGACATCATCTGGCTTTGCATTTGTTCCATCACGTCGTGAAACGCTAAGTCATTCGCCAAGTTATCAACACATTGCGGATCGTGACTTATTCGGTAAAGTTCGTCCGCCGGTCGCAAGCCAAATGAAAGATCATAGAAGTGGCCTCCCAAAGCCTTAATGGCTTCTTTAGTTGGGCTTGGATCGCAGTTTCCAAAGTCAGTTTCCGGATTGCCAGCTGGCCAACGTTCGGGGTGAAAGTTATGCACATATAAGAAGTCTTTGTTGCGCAAGGCTCGCACTGGAAATCCTTGATCAAAGGGACGTCCAATGTCATGACGTTCCTTACCCACGAGCATCGTGTCCCGATTTTCAATCCAACCTGACTCCGTGGATAGCAAGATGTTCTCTAAACTCTTGCCGGTCATTTGAGCATGTACTTCTAGGCCGGCCAATTCCAGGAAGGTGGGCGCCAAGTCACGGACATTAATAAAGTCTAAAACTTCACGTCCCCCATTTACCTTGGCTCCCCACCGAATGGCTAACGGCAAATGAAAGCCATCTTCGTGAATTTGCCCTTTTACAAATGGGAAAGGCATACCATGGTCCGAAGTAACCACGATCACCGTATTTTCCAGCTCTCCGGCAGCCGATAGGGCTTCGATAGCACGCCCTATGTGTTGATCTCCCCATTCCACTTCAACCGCATAGTCAGCCATATCACGGCGAACGATTTCGGTATCAGGAAAGAATTTGGGAACATCAATTTCCGAAAGGTCTTTTCCTAGCCGCTCTCCGGAACCGTACTCGTAAGATCGATGCGGTTCATGAAATCCCATCCAAAAACAAAAGGGTTTTTCCTTGGAACGCTGCTCCAAAAACGCGGCAAAATTTCCAGCATAGTCTCGTGAGTTAATTCCCTTTGCAGGTACTTCAATCTTGAGATCGTCAAAAGATGGACCAGCCGGGTTGCGAGTACGGCCACATGCTCTGAAATCACCCGGCCCCCATCCCTTACCCGTTAGGCCAACACTGTAACCAGATTCTTCCAGCAGATCCGGGTAGACTTCGAAGCCAGCCGGAAAGAGGCCATTATGATTCACGGCCTCATTCAGCTGCCAGGTGTTTCTGCCGGAAAGGATAGTGGCTCGGCAAGGGCTGCATTTTGGGTTGGATGTAAAAACGTTTCGGAAGAGAATTCCTTCTCGCGCAACACGATCAAAATTCGGAGTTTTTACCCAGGTGCACCCATATGCCCCCGCATGCGTGCTTCCATTCCAATCATCGAAGATGATGAACAGGATGTTTGGCCTACTATCAGTACGCTCGGCGGCAGTTGCAAAGCCCATGATGGAGCCGCATAGCCAGCAAAAAAGAAACGATCGAATGGACAAGTGGGGCAACATGGATTTACACTCCAAACACAACTTGGTTCGAGAATGGATCAAATCAGATTTGCGAAGATTATAAGGCAAACACAACAACGACTTTCGGCAAATGGAGCTATTTGCAGGGCGGAACAAAGTTTTAGAATTCCGCGTGGTCTCTTGCAGGGACCTTCCCATTCATGCCGACCCGAAAATGCGAGAGAGGCTGAAAGTCGAACGGAAGCGCCCTAATGGGCTATCCTCGCTCATGGTGAATTTACGGCCCTGTAAGGGCTTGTCGACAAGAGTATCTTTATTCGGAGTTGTCCAACTTTAGGTCTCCACGGCCACCCAAACGGGGTATGTCTAAAGCAAATCTACAGGTAAAATGAATGAGAGTACCTCGAAATCGACCCATGCTTGGAATAGAAAGCTGTTCAAACGGGTCACTTCAAGGTAGAAAAGTCCTGTGTAAGCACTGTTATGGTGGATTTGGGTAATTCCCATTGGATCAGTCCCAATACGAAATCTACTGCCTCCGGGCCGCGTTTTTCGATATGTTTTCCACCAAATTGCCTTTTGAACTTTGTAAATGGAGAAGTAAACGATGCGTTGGTTTTCCTGGAGTCTGATGTTGGTTGGGGCACTTGCGATCGGCTGCAACAAGCCAGTTGAAGACACCATTCCAACTCAAGAAACGGTAACTGAAACTAGCGGGATGTCGGGTAGTGCCGATTCTCATGCCGGCCATGAACATGCTGAAGGCGAACATGACCATGGTGCCGACGGACATGCAGAGCACGCGGAAGGTGCAGCAGAGAACTCCGAGGAAGCTACTTCCGCTGAAACGCCTGCAGCCGAAGAAGGTGCAGCGGGTACAGAAGCTGCTGAGCAACCTGCCAGCACAGATTCAACTTCGAATACAAATGCGGCCATCCGTTTTGTTGCTGACACGAAGTTACGGGTTCCAACCATGATGTGCCCGTATTCATGCTGGCCAAAAGTCAAAGAAACTTTGGCGGCTCAACCAGGTGTTGAAGGTGTACAATTAGCTTCTCAGGAAAAAGAAACTGAAATCGACAACCCGGTTGTCGAACTCAAACTGAATGGCAAATTTGATGTATCGGCCGCAATTGCTGCACTAAAGAAGGTTGACTTCGATGGTGCGGAAGTCATCAACTAGTCGGGAACTGGGGTTCGAGTTTGCCAGTATGCCTCGACAGGCCAATAGACGAACCTGACACTACTGGTTCGACCTTCATTTAAGAACCTGCATCACACAACTACGCTCGATGTGTTTTACACGTCGAGCGTTTTTGTTTGTGCGTCAGGCATGACGCGCAGCGTCATAGCCTGACGCTGGATAATTGGTAAGCGAAAGCGAACCAGGAAGTAA
>JAGQOY010000140.1 GCA_020427005.1 Planctomycetales bacterium | reverse complement strand
ACCGAGAGCACTAGCGAAGCGCCCGCCCGACAGGCTTGAGCGACTTCCCAAGGGTCGAAGGAATCGATTGAGACACGCAATTCGAGATCCACCAATCGTTCCACCGCTTCGCCGACGGTGGTCCAACGCTGGCCGGGAGTGCAGCCCAGATCGATGGTATCCGCGCCTTCTGCGACGAGGCGCTGCGCATGGGTGAGAAGCTCCTCGTTGCTCAGGCGATTGGCGTGATTGATCTCGGCGATAATCTCGATCGAATGTGGCCCATAGTCGGTCACAGGCTGCGACTGAGCCCCGAAAAACAAGGGTAAATCGCGAATGTCACGCGGCCCACACTCGACGATATCCGTCGACGCCTGGCGTAACTCTTGCAGGTCATCGAGCAAATGTCCGGGAAGCAGGACGCGCGTGGCCACGTCCGGAATTTGCAAATGGCGGAGCAACCATCGGGGTGTCATCAATGCGGCGACGGTAATTGGCAAGACGCTAATGGAATACGCGAAGCGCTGTTGCTCGGCTACTTGGGCGACGATACTTCGCACCGCGTGTTCGGCGAGTCGTCCGGTGACAAAGTGGATATGTTGTTCGTCGGCAGTCATAGTTGGCAACCCGAATGGAACGCGCGGTAGTGCGCGCGGAGGATGTGGAATGCGCGACGTGGCTAAAAAAAAATCGCGGCAAGTCGCTGAACTTTTTTCTCGAAACGACTTGACCAGATCGCAACGTTCACTACAAAGATCATTAACGAGGAGCTCTCTGGGAACAATCGTCGTCCTTATTGTTCTCGTGGCCGGGGCTCCTCGTTTTTTTATGCGCTGCTGTTTTCGGGAACCACAATACCAATAGTTGTCCGGTTCGAATGAACGCGCTAAGGTTCGGATGTCTGAATGGGAGTTTGACGTTTTCTGCGCAACTGCCCACAAGCGGCCTCAATCCCGTCGCCCTTTCGTTGTCGGAACATTACGTTGATGCCCCCATCCACAAGCGTTTTGCGAAACGCGTGAATGATCGTCGCTGAAGGGGTCTCGTAAGGTAGTCCGACAACCGAGTTGTATGGAATGACGTTTAGCATACTTGTCTTCCCACGAAGTAATTGAACTAGCTCGCGAGCGCAGTCAATCGTGTCATTAATTCCCGCAAGCAGTACATATTCAAACGTCAATCGACGGCCAGTCGATCGGAAGTATCGTTCGGCTGCAGCCATGATGCTTTCTATACCGGTCTTAGCGTTAGTCGGTACCAGGCGATTTCGAAGCTCATCATTGGGAGCATGTAGGCTAATGGCCAGTTGAAATGGTGTTTCATGTTTAGCTAATCGATCTATGGCTGGGGGTAAGCCAACTGTACTAATAGTGATCCGTCTCGGACTGATTCCTAGCCCTAATGGGGATCTGGCGATCTCTAAAGCTCCAACCACACGGTCTAAGTTGGCCAAAGGTTCTCCCATTCCCATCATCACGATGTGACTAAGCCGCTCATTTTCCGGTAACAAATGCTGCAACTGCAACATTTGTTCGAGAATCTCCCCTTGGGTGAGGTTGCGGTCCACTCCATCCAGTCCACTAGCGCAGAAGACGCAACCCATCGCACAACCTACTTGGCTGCTGACGCAAATACTCCTCCTTGGCCCATCCCGTAATAATACGCATTCCACCCGTCCACCATCTTTCAGGTCGATGAGAAGTTTTTCCGTTCCATCGACAGATTTTTGATGCTCAAACAGTGAGCACGTCCACAATTTGAAATTGGTCGCTAGCAATTCGCGAAGTGGCTTGGAAAGATCGCTCATTTCTTGGAAATCTCGCACCCTCCTTTGGTACACCCAATTCCAAATCTGTTTGGCACGAAAGGCAGGTTGTCCTTTGTCTGCTAGCCATTGCACAAGATCTTGAAGAGTCAAGTCAAGCAAATGCCGTGGAGTTTCGTCAGGCATGGATTTCATTAAGAACCTATAGGAACAAAGATCCGCTACTTTTCACCGGTCACAGCTAGTGTCACTCTCGCAATCGCCGGAAAGACTTCAAAAAAATTGTTCAATTCATCTTTCCGAATTTCTGCCGGAAACCTTTCAACAAGGGGTTCGCGACGGAGGTTTGATCCTAAAAGTACTGGTAAGGACCAGATTTGCGATCTAAGTATTGGTGCCGCACAAATCAAAACATTTTTGCAAGTGCATGCCTCAATATTGACTCGCCTTCTAAGAATAAACAGTGGTAGTATCTGATTCCATGTGCCCAATTGAGGTAAATAGAGACTAACGAGTTCAAAAGGATTCGACCCACCAATCGTTCGTGCCTACGGGAAGCCCAAAACCAGTTAGCAAATCAGAGAAGCCGGACCCTAGCGACGAAGTATAATCCTTCCTCCGCACCCAATGGTTGTGTCTCTTCCGGCGGCCCCAAGAGAAGCAGTGATTAGGGTGGCGTTCACCAAGGGTCACATTTTAACCTAACAGAAGGGTTGGTATAATCACTCAGTTTTCCGCCGCACGAGGCGACACCGCGCCTGAACTGCGTTGATAACTAATAAGCCAACCTTAATTATTCTCTCGGAAAGACCTCCACAG
This sequence comes from Planctomycetales bacterium, assembly GCA_020427005.1. Classification (GTDB taxonomy): domain Bacteria; phylum Planctomycetota; class Planctomycetia; order Pirellulales; family Pirellulaceae; genus Aureliella. The sequence continues at coordinate 15,604 of JAGQOY010000140.1, read as the reverse complement.
AATGTCCAATACCGCGATCCCCACTGCCGAGGTGGCGACACATCCTCAGCATAACCGCGAAACGATTGAATCGATCGTCGTGGCATTCATTTTGGCGTTCCTGTTCCGCGCGTTTGTAGCTGAAGCCTTTGTCATACCTACCGGATCCATGGCTCCGACATTGATGGGAGCGCACAAGGACCTGTTCTGTGAATATTGCGGACAGCCCTACCAGGCAACCGCCAGCACGGAATTCGATAACCAAGATGCGGGACAGCCTACCCAAAATGTTACGATCGCTAGCAGCTGTTCCAATTGTCGCGGGCTCAATCGGTACGACCTTTACGGGGATGCGAATCAAGCAACGTTTTCAGGTGACCGTATCCTAGTAAGTAAATTCGACTATATCCTTAGTTCTCCAAAGCGATGGGATGTTTTTGTTTTCAAATATCCAAAAGGAGCTCGCCAAAACTACATCAAACGCTTGATAGGGCTACCCCAAGAAGAGCTCTTGATTCAGGAAGGCGACGTTTTCACGCGAACTTCGCCAGACGCAACGTTTACAATTGCTCGCAAGCCGCCCCACAAGATTCTCGCTATGCGACAACTAGTTTCGGATACGTATTACCAACCCAAGATATTGAATCAACAAGGTTGGCCCAGTTTGTGGCAACCCTGGAAGCAAGGCGATTCAGCTCAGAATAATGCGTGGGAGATCCAGCAAGCAGATGATTCGTGGTCAGCACATTTGGCTTCTACGAATGAACAAGAATGGCTGAGGTACTATCATAAGTTTGTGGACGATGAGTTTTGGCTCGAAATCATCGATGGAGGCAAACTTCCGCAGATCGATCCTCGCAGATCTCAGTTAATTACTGACTATCAAGCCTACAATTCATCGTATCACGTCGATCGTACCAAAATCTTTGAGAAGGGCGGCCGCAGTTTTGTACCTGAAATTGTGGAGGGGAATCGAGCATTCGATGTAGTTGAATTTCAAGACGTCGCATACGAAGTGGGAAGCAATGGTACCAACGAAGGGTACCACTGGGTGGGTGATTTGTTAGGCGAATTTGAGGTCCAAGTTGAATCGGATGAGGGTAGCTTACTCCTAGACCTAGTCGAATTCGGACTCCATTTTCGTTGTTCCCTGGATGTCAGTAACGGCAATGCTCGTTTGACTGCATTAGACGGGGATCAACCTGCAACAATTTTCGACGGAAACTCGGAATTGACAGCCGATACAGCCGTCTCGGGAAAAGGACGTTATACGCTGTCATTCGCTAATTTCGACGACCAAATTGTGCTATGGGTAAACGGTCGCGTTGTCCAATTCAGCGGATCCTCGAATTTCGATTCCCAGTTGATTCGTAGTGGAAGTCAGAGAAGGCCATACTGGGATCCCAACGATCCGCTGGATGCTGCTCCCGTTGGAATAGGTGGGCAAGGTATTGAGTTAACGGTACATCGTGCTCGGGTCTTCCGAGATATTTACTACATTGCGGGGCAATCCTACTCGGATTTTTGCGATTACAATCTGAGCAATCTGCCTAGTATGTTGGAGGCAATTCCCGATCCTGTTGTACGCCAGCAGATCCGCAACAGCTTCGGTTCACAAAAGAACAGGGCGTTTAGCGCTGTGTCCATGATCTATGCCAATCCGGAGTGGTGGTCGGAAACTAGCCTTTTTGCACAGCGCACAGCGGCCAACTTTCAGCTTGAAGAAGAGCAGTATTTTCCAATGGGAGACAATAGTGCTGCTAGCTCGGACGCGCGTGTGTGGAACAATCACAACTATGTTGAACAGAAGTATTTGCTTGGCAAAGCTTTATTGGTATTCTGGCCACACTATTGGAATCGCCCAATACCGTTTACTCCCAATATCAGACGCATGCGCACGATTCGCTAGCAAAAGTACCGGCGATTCGTGGACATGGAAGTCCCAACCTGTTACAAGGACGTTTTCACCATGGCCATTTTGGAGGTTCGCGGGCTAGAAAAAACCTATGGGCGTCGCAAGGTAGTCAGTGGCGTTAGCCTTACCGTGGGTGATGCAGAAATTGTTGGCTTGCTGGGTCCCAATGGAGCCGGCAAATCGACCAGCTTTAAGATGACTTGCGGAATAGTGAGGCCCGACCGAGGTCAAGTCTATTTAAGCGGTACGGAGGTTACCGATTGGCCCTTGTATCGGCGTGCGGCTGAAGGAGGTATGGGGTACCTCGCTCAAGAATCCAGCGTATTTAGAAAGCTCTCGGTCGAGCAAAATATACTTGCTTTGTACGAGCTGCTGGGAGTGCCGAGCCGAGAACGTAAGGTGCGCACGGAACGCCTATTAAGTGATTTTGAGATTACGCACATTCGCAAGTCCAAGGCCAGTCGGCTCTCAGGTGGTGAGCGTCGACGACTTGAGATCGCTCGCTGCTTAGTTTCAGAGCCTCGAATCATCATGCTGGACGAGCCATTTGCTGGTATCGATCCCATAACCGTTCAAAACATACAGGAAATTATCAAGCGGTTGAGAGATCGCGGTATTGCCATACTGATTACGGACCATGCAGCTCGCGAAATACTGCAAACGGTCGATCGTTGCTATGTCATTAGCAAGGGTTCCGTATTGTGCGAAGGCTCGCCCGATGAGATCAAACAGCATGCGGCAGTTCGCGAAGAGTACCTTGGCGATATCGTGGACGAGCCCTTGCGAGATACGAGTCGATTGGAAGTTGCTATAAAACCTGAACCGACGGATTTCCGAATTGTGCGACAGGATGCTAGCGACCTACGTAAGCCGAGCAAAATTCATACGCCACCAACTGTTGAGCCCTCTAGTGACCCAGTTTCTGAGCACCGACCTTCACGCCTGCCAACGCCGCACTTAGGTTTATTCACTCGACGAAAGGCAACCGAAGAGGCCAGGCCGGCTGTAAGGCCCACTCGGCGTACGGATCTATGAGTTCAATGAATGCTCCCGCAGGCCAACCTACTAGGCCGTGTGGATGGCACGCTTTGAAATAGCCATAGCTGCTTCATGCAACAATTCAGAAAGAGTCGGATGGGCGTGGCAACAACGAGCAATGTCTTCGCTGCTTGCGCCAAACTCCATGGCCGCGGTAGCTTCTGCAATCAAGTCTCCTGCGCGGGCTCCGATAATATGAACTCCCAGCACGCGATCCGTTTTCACATCTGCCAGTATCTTAACTCTGCCAGCTGTTTCGCCAAGCGCTAAGGCACGTCCGCTCGCGCCGTAAGGACAGATTCCCTTTACGTAATTTACGCCCTCAGATTTTAGCTGCTCTTCAGTTTTCCCTACGGAGGCGATTTCGGGGTGCGTGTAGACAATTGCGGGTATGGCACCGTAATTAACGTGAGTCTTCATCCCAGCAATTCGCTCCACACATACGATGCCCTCTTCGCTGGCCTTGTGTGCTAACATCGCACCACCAATCAGGTCACCGATCGCGTAAATTCCCTCAACAGCAGTTTGAAAGTTCTCATTGACCGGCACAAACCCTCGTCGATCGGTTTCTATACCTACTGCTTCCAACCCCAAGTCACGCGAACAAGGAATTCGGCCCGTCGAAAGAAGGACTCGATCACAACGCATGGGTTCCATGCCCTTGCACTGCACGACACATTCTTTGCCAATCACTTGAGCACTTTCTACCCAACACTTGGTGCGAATCTGTATGCCTTGCTTTTCAAAGGTTCGGTGAGCAATTTGGCCAATTTCCTGGTCCAACCCAGGGCAGATTCGCTCCATAGCCTCTAGAACGGTTACTTGGCTGCCAAGCCGATTCCACACGCTTCCCAATTCAAGGCCGATGTAGCCACCACCAATGACCACTAGTCGCCCAGGAACTTGTTCGTATGCGAGCGCAGACGTACTATCACCGATAAGGCTGCCATCCAGATCGATACCCTTCATCGTCGCGGGCTGGCTTCCGGTTGCCAGAATAATGTGCTTAGCCCGAATCTGGGATCCGTTTGGCAATTGTAGTGTATCCGTGCCAATGAGCTTCGCACGCTGATTATATGCCGTAACCTTGTTTCGCTTGAGCAACATGGCAATGCCAGATGTCAACTGATCAACAACCTTGTTCTTCCTAGCCATCATAGATGCGAGGTCCATTTGGATACCGGATACTCGAATCCCATGATGGTTAAACTGCTCTTGAGCTTCGTGGTATAGATGAGTCGATTCCAGCAAGGCTTTGCTGGGAATGCATCCTACTCGCAAGCATGTACCGCCAAAAACAGGGTTTTCATCAATGCAGGCGGTATTAAAGCCCAATTGTGCGGCTCGTATAGCCGCTACATAGCCACCTGGACCGCCGCCAACTACGACTACATCATGATCCATTTGTGTCATCAATGTGAATTTCTATTGTCAATGTGCCTTGGTGCGAATAGTCCTACAATAATTCCAGCAAGATACCTTCCGGAGCCTCCAGGACAAGTCCAAGTTTTAAATTGAAGAGCAGGAACTCTCAACCTACCCGGCCGCGAAACAGTTCAGTCGCCAATGCTACCATGGGTGATCGATGGACTTGCCGATACCACATCGCCATGAAACTTGGTTTGAGAGTCGAACCCAACGTAACTCAAACTCAAGTTTTCCCTTACTCGCGCGAAGTCGAACCGCTATTGGCTCGCGATTCGATAAACCGGCGATCAAGACTGGTATCTCGCGCACCATCAAAAGTTGCCAGCGCTGCTAGAAGCTCGGCATATGCCTGCTTGGCGGATTCACTCAAAGCGTCCAGTTGTAGCGGATTTCGTTGTTCAAAATCATCTTTTAAATCGAAAAAATCGCCATTGCGGTAGAGTTTATACTGACGATCAAACACGTATTCAAAGACCTCTAGATCCAGTTGTTGGCGGCGAGAATACCAAGTGTATAACCACTTGCGCGGCCCTGTTGGATTGCCAAGCATGTGATTGTAGAAACTGAAACCGTCGATGCCTTGAGGCACTTCGATGCCGGCTGCCTCACAAATAGTGGGCAGGAAATCGGTGCTGCTGATCAATGCATCGCTTACGCGAGGTGCGGTAATCAACTTGGGCCAGCTTACAATCATGGGAACATGTGTACCATTGTTAGTAGTCTTTCCTTTTCCTCCCTGATATTCCTTTCCTTGAAATCGACTTGTAACGGTAGGATGTGTTCCGTTGTCACCTATAATTATTAGTAGAGTGTTATCTCTTATGCCAAGTTGCCGCAAATGGTCGTCTATTTCTCCGACCATCTTATCCATATAGGTTGTCATCTCACCGAAGTGCTTTACATCTCTCGCTTCCCGTTCGGTCTTGATGCTAGGATCCCAGTCTTCGCTGTCAGGCGTGGGCTGAAATGGATCATGAGTCAAGATCATCGGGTAATACAAAAAGAACTCCTGATCTCGATGTTTGGAGATGAAATCTTTAGCAAATTGGTTAACCAGCGTTGGACCATATTCGCCGTGGTCAAAGTCTTGTTCCTTGCCATTGTGTTCCAGGCCTGGATTAATGTATCGAGGTGGTCGACGAGTGTGTTGCCATAGATACGCTTCCTGAAATCCGAAATGTTGCGGTGCATCAATCTCATGTCCCAGCTGCCATTTGCCGCAGATGCCGGTAGCGTAGCCCGCATCCTGAAATAAATGGCCAAACGTCTTGGCTTCACGGTCCAAGATCCCAAACCATAAGTAGTTGCGAAGATTGTATTTTCCGGTCATCAGTTGGACACGAGTTGGCGTACACAGCGGCTGTACGTGACAATGTTCAAATCGCATGCCCGTGGATGCCAAGCGATCTAAGTTTGGCGTAGGGTAACTTTCGCCACCGTTTGCTCCCACACACTCGTAACCAAAATCGTCCACCATCATGAGCACGACGTTGGGGCGTGAATCAGCCGCAGGACACGCTGCACTAAGTGGTGAAACCAAAATGCAACCCAGAATTAAATAGCGGGTCCATAGCGAATTGGTAACCATTGTTAATAACTCACAAGTAAGTGTTTTAGTCGAATGCTGGAAGTAGCTTGCGTGCGAGTTCCCCTCCACTTCGCACAGTTGTTTTTTACCTTTTGTTACCTCAAATTTCACATGCGCAATTCTAGGCCTCGAGCTATGCCACATGTTCCTCTCAGGGTTCGGGAGGTAGGGAGGAAAGTAGTAACCCGAAGTCACTCGGTTTCTCGGGATGCTTGACGTGTCGAAAATGACGCATGGCTACTTAGAGCCATACAAAATGCATATGATTTAGAGTTCGTTCATAGTGTGGCCTAATACAAATTCTATTGCAAGCTACTAAAGTTGGTTCCTATGAAAAGACTCGAATCTGTTGTCGATCTTCCATTTAACAAACACGTTGGAATTGGAACTTCAATGTCTGCAGACGCGCTACTGGAAATTCCAGCAGGCAATCAGTTTCTCAATCATGTGGGAACAGTACACGCGAGCGCGCAATTGGCGTTGGCTGAAGCCACCTCAGGAGAATTCTTGCTGCATACTTTTTCAGATGAACCAGGTCTTTTGCCACTTGTACGTCGCATGGATGCCAAGTTCAGAAAACCGGCCATTGGTTGCATTTTTGGCAAGATTAACCCTGCGACGGCTTCAAGCGAGCATGCGCTTGAGCAACTGCGGACCAAAGGTCGTACACTCTTGACGATACTTGTCGATATTTACGATGAGCAGGGAAGTCACACTCTTTCTTCATCTTTTGAGTGGTTTATCGCGAAGGAATCCTAATTTCTCGTTTAGAGCGGAAGCGAAATGAATTGGAACACCGGCAGTCAGTCGATGGTTCGTACTCGCCAAACCGTGTAAATTGACCCACATTCCGTATGAAGCAATTATTCTCAAGCATCAAAGATGAAGTGATGGCAGACAGCGAATCCAGTCCGAGTGCAATACCTCCTTCACCTGTTAGCGAATCAAGTGTTTCGTTGGCATTTTCACGACGAAAGCTAATGGCTGTACTCACGGCGATCGGTATTGGCGGTCAAGTTTTTCATCGAGCCTTGATTGCACAGGTAGTGAATCAATCCACAGTGACCAAAGAGATGATCGCCGCGGCTCAGTGGATCGCTGACATAGAATTGAATCCGGAAGAACAGGATGACATTGCCAAAGCATTGCAGCCGGTTATGGAGCAATTGACAAAACTACGAAATGCTGCCATCGATGCAGATACAGTTCCCGCGATAGTCTTTAGGCCTGATCATTTTTACTCGCAGGCAACTCAGGCGAATAAGGTCGCACAACTATCACAGTCCAAGGATCTACTGGTGAGCTGGAGTGTGGAGCGTGGAAGCAAGCGTCCCAGCGAAAATGAACTGCCGTTTGCATCGGTGTCTCAACTGGCTTCGCTATTGGCTACAAAAAGGATCTCTAGCCATGAATTGACTCAAATTTATCTCCGACGATTGGAGGATCTGGATGCGCAGCTTAAGTGCGTTGTAACGTTGCTTCCAGAGGTTGCACTTGCTCAAGCCAAGGAGTCTGACCAGCGGCGGCGGCAAGGCGTGACAGTAGGAGTCCTAGATGGCATTCCCTGGGTCGCAAAGGACCTGATTGCAATTCCTCCTTGGAAAACTACTTGGGGTGCGGAGCCATTCAAGGAACAAGTGCGAGATAACGAGGCTACGGTCAGTCAGAAACTGCGAGCTTCCGGTGCGGTGTTACTGGCAAAGGTTTCGCTGGGTGCATTGGCTTGGGGTGACAAGTGGTTCGGTGGGATGACTAGGAATCCTTGGAATCTAGATCAAGGCAGTAGCGGTTCGTCGGCCGGCAGTGCCTCGGCAGTCGCAGCGGGCCTGACCGGGTTCGCTTTGGGCAGTGAAACCCTCGGAAGTATTGTCTCGCCATGCCGACGTTGTCGTTGCTGTGGCCTGCGCCCAACGTATGGTCGCGTAAGTCGCGCTGGCTGTATGCCCCTGGCTTGGACCTTGGACAAGATTGGTCCAATCGCGCGTTACGTGGAGGATTTGGCGTATATCTTTCCTGCGTTGTTAGGAACCGATGGAAAAGATCCTAGTCTGGTTGAACGGAGCTATCAGTGGCCCATTCAGAGAGCTTGGGCAGACCTACGCATTGGAGTTGCCGGAGATCTCTCGGAAACGGAACAGCAAGTTCTGCAACTGTTGCAGGCGGAAGGAACAACTATCATTGATTTTGATTCATCAATGACTGTTTCTCCTTCTGAATTGGGATTTGTTTTAGGAGTCGAAGCTGCGGCTGTTTTTCAGAGCCAGTTTAGGCAGGATCGGAATGCTGATTACGGACTCTGGACGTCTACTTTTTTGCATTCACCGTTTATTCCTGCCATCGAGTACATCCAAGCCAATCGCTTGCGCGGACAACTAATAATTGAAGCCGAAAAGAAATTTTCGGCTGTCGATGTCGTGTTGGGGGGGAGCGATCTGCTCTTAACAAATCTAACGGGATTGCCATCGTTGGTTGTCTCATGCGGAACTCAAACAATCGATGGCAAGCAATTGCCCGGTGTGATCAAACTTACGGCCAGTAGCTATCGCGAAGAAATGCTATTGCACGTAGGGCACAAGCTTCAAAAGATTCTGCCACCCCAGCCCTCGATACCTTTTTGAACGCGGTTCGTCTGTGGTTGGCTTACGAAATCTGCCCAGGCTACAGATATCCGGGCAAGTGATTGTCATCGTATTCGCCAAAATTCTAGGTCACACCAGCGTGCCCCGACCGGAGTATTCTTGAGTATTGAATCTCCAATGCTCGTTTGCTCTTGACGCGAGCCTCTGCGAATCAGCTGAACCAACACGAGCAAATGAGACCGTCAAATCGCTTGTGCAATGAGTTGGACCCGCACCAAATAACCAACGCGAGAATAGGCAAGCTCATCATTCCGCCATTAGGAATGGCGGAAAATATGTGCCGCACAGAAGCTCAACAGCCTTTGCGCTACCCCTCCCAAGACCGCGTAAAATACGAGCAAAATTGCAAATGATGCGCCTAACTCGAAATCCCCGCCATTGAGGCCAGTCTTTCCTGGACTCGGGGCAATATAAATATCACGTAAATGAAACGCAACAAACAGACTGGCCCCCAGCAGTGTGCCTGGCAACCATTTGAGCTTGTTGTTCACAAACCCTTGAAAGACGATTGGGAGATTTCGTCGCCATTGATCGCTGGCTACCCTCCAAGCGAAGATGAGTGACAAGCAGGCAAGAACAAGTGCAGCGACTACGCCACTTGTGAGCTTGGCTATCGCGAATTCTATGGCGATTACAGTCATACCAAGCAGCAGAGCGCTAGTCGTAAAGCGACTAAAAATGCTGAAAACAAGTAGTCTGGTCGTTGCTGCGACGAGCAAACTGAAAAAGGCAACAAGGACTGCCCCTGAGAAATAGGTTGTCCAGAAAATCGGCTGACCACGCTGTAACCAAAAATAGTTCAGGTAAGCCAACCCAGCGGTACACGCTGAGGCCGCAGCCCAACCCGTTGCAATATTTGCTGTCTTGACCAGTTGCTTTGGTGTCAGGATTGAAAACTCCAAATCCCGATTCAAGGGGACATATTCTCAGATAGCGGCTGTACCAGTAGATTGATCGGTTGGCGCTTTAATCGCACCCAGTGTAATAGGTTCATTGACCAAGCAGGACCTTCTCTCGACAGAGACCTTCAATATCTTAGTCAGTGATTGACTGTATTCAGCTTTGCCAATAGTTGTCCCACCGGAATATCCGCCGTTGGGACTAATCACTAGAATCAGCGAGCCCGACCTTGACGAGACGCCACTTTGCGATTGCCTTCTCACAGGTTGCATCACGACCCTGCAAGGCTGGTCGCCACACGGGTACTTGGCATCGAAGAGAATCGATGATCTTTGGCCGCCTGTCATCACAATCAATTCCGATGGGGAGGACGAGAAGAAAGTAACGACTGCTTCCATACTATCGCCGTAGCGTAACGTTCAGCGGCATTGCAGTTTCTCCGGCCGGATTAGGCCTCTGCGAATTGTTTCAGCTCGGTACCGCGTCGTTGCCAGAATATGCTGATCGCGATAACGAATGCCAACGCGATCAGAATCTCCAAGACTCCGGGCCGCAGGATCTGTGCGACGATTGCGCCTGATGCCGCTCCAAGTGCATATGTGCGAATGGTGTTCGTTTTCATGAGATGGCTGCTTTCAATGAATTAGAGTAGCGGTCGCATATACGAGAACAGTGGTAGGAAATATTACGTCTGCCTATTTCTGATCGTTGCCCCTGGATTGGCCCTCCGCAATTCCATGATCCAAGATTGAGCGTTCGCGGCGAAGGCTCTAGGTCGGCCGACTCCAGGAACCTGTTCCGCAAGGCATATTTTCAGTACGTCGCCGTCAAGGGAGTAAATGCCGAGTTCGGTCTTTGTGATTTCGTTATTCGCTCCAAATGAAATGATATCAATCCATGGTTCGCTCTCGTCGATCTTGAATTGCATGTTTCCACTGGAGCCATCTGAGTCAGTTGCTGTGATGATATCACCTGTGATTTCCCATCGCATGCCTTTCAGTTCCGCAGCGGTCGAAAGCACTCCGTCGCCTCTGATTTCGCGAATGGTCCACTGACCTTCTAGCGGATGTGCTGCAGGGCCTTGCCTGGCAATGCTCTGAACATTCATAGATGACGGCAACTTGCCGTGCCTAGTCGGCTTAGTGGTATTCATCAACAGGCCATCAATCGTTCTTCGAAGCACTGCAAACCGGAGTTTATTCGCGCGCTGGGCAATGACCGCATCGTCCGCATCCTTGTCTAGTGGCCAGGGAATCCCTTCGGCTGTGGCGATTGCTTCCAGTTCAGCACGAGATGTCTCGCCTGAAGGGCCCGCTGCAATGTCCGAAAATGCGATTCGTCCGTTTTGATCGATGATTACCGTCGACGGGAGTCCGGTCACTCCATAGCGGTTCAGAGTCGAACCTGGCTCGTCTGCAGTAGCGATGTCGATACCGACTGGAATATTCCAATCCTTCTGTTCTAGAAATTGTTCGATCTCGCCTTTGTCGATTCCTGCCGTGTGAATTCCTAGAAAAACAACGTCGGCAGTTTTATGCTTCGCTTGCAATTCTCTCCAGGCAGGAATGGCTACGACACATGGACCACAAGACGTCGCCAAGAAATCGAGAACCACGACCTTACCTCGGAGTTCCTTTAGCGAGCGTACTTGACTGTCTGACCAAGACGAGACGGTCCAATCCGGCGCCATCTTGCCTACGCTTACCGGATCAACGGCTGATTGAATTGGGTTATTCTCTTCGAATCCTTGGTTTGCAGGAGCGATGTAGGTCTGCGCTCCAAGCTCACGGGACCAACGAAGTCCGCCGGTAGATTGTTCCGATTCCAAAGCCAAAACTTCTTTACGTGCTGTATCGAGCTCGCGAATCAATTCAATGAGTGGAGTCTCTTCTGCCTTGCCTTGCTGAACTTGCAGTCGAGTTTCTGCCACTAGCTTGGCGATGAGATCTTGTCGCTCGCGTGCTTCGAACAGTCGTGTTTCGAGGGTTGTGGGTGCGGAAGTGGATTGGGGCTTCGCTGCTGATGGTTCGACTTTCTCGCTTCGTGGTCTGCGATAGATGGTCATGACAAGCTTGTCTTCGAGCCACTCGACAAGCAGATTATCGAATGGTTCAATGTCATCGATACTTTCTGGCTGGTAATCGCCACACTTCCAACGTGCTTCCGCGACAGGCTCAGGAAACTCGAATAGGCGTGTCTCGTTGTGACGAATAATGCGATCGTCGGTGAACCCATCCTGGCCTTCAATGCGGATCGGAAAGCGAGTATCGACGCTGTCCGTCACTCGATTACCTTGGACCAGTCCTAAGGCACGAATTTGATCATGCGCTGAAATCGGAGGATTGGTGGCGGCCAGTGCCAAGCGAATTGCTTTCTCGACGCGATACTCTTCGAGTTTTAAGTTGATCTCGAGAAATTCAGTAGCCGAGAGTGGTTCGGTTGGAGGCCAAGGTCGATCGAGAAAGCCTGCGATCTCCTCATATGCCTGCTTTGCAACATCAGCGGTCATGCGACGATGCTCTGCAAGTGATGAAGTGGCAACCCGCCCGGCGCGATCCAGCACCACGAATTCGGGATAGGCTGTCACTTGAAAAGCACGTGCCGTCTTGCCGAGAAAATTCTCTTCGTCGACCGATTGATCGATGCCCCATAACCGCGGCCAGCCATCACGCTGCATTTGCACCCCAACCTGCTCGTCCGTGGTCGCGGGCGACGTGATGCAGACAAAGACAACCTCTCCCGCATACTTATCAGCCAACTTCTTCATCACCGACGGAGTTGCCGTGCGACCTGGTTCGTAACCTGTTCGAGTGAACTCGATATAGACGACCTTGCCAATGAAATCTGCTAGCGTTCGCTCTTGGTTGCTATCCGTCCAGCGAGTCAAGCTCAAAGGTGGCGCGGGTTGTCCCGTTAAATCGGTCGCGTTCTGGCGTCGACCTTCCGCAACAGCATGTATTTCACGCAGTCGCTTCGCATGCTCAACCGGTGTCAACGATTGGTCTTTGAGCACCTCCGCGATCGGCGCGTGCTTGCGCTTGGCTGCCTCGATAGCTGCTTCTTTGTCTTTCGATACTTCTGGTAGCTTTGGTGGCTGTGGTGTGGCTCGCGGTGGAATGTTGTCGTTGTTTTGCGAGCTGGCTTCCGATAGTTTATCTACCGTGAGCTGGATCAGTCGTACTCGATTCTCGTCTCCGGTTTCGAATGGACCGATGATTTCGGCAACTCCATAACGCAAATCGACTGTGAATTCTGGAGCTATCTTGACAGTAGCGCCGGGGGGCACGTCGATCTTGACGATGTCTTCCGAAATCCTAAGAGTTGCTCGATAGCCATCGCTACTGGGTTCAACAACCCAATTAACCCATTCCGAGTAACCGAAGCTGATAGGTGCCCCTCGATTCAATACTTTGGGATGTCGCTGCTCTGCCACAACCTTCGCCTTCTTTTCCTCAATCAAGCGATCAATAGCTGCTTTGAAGTCCGCAGCTGGCTTGCGAGCCATGATGAGTGTCTGCACTTCTGCATCCAGTGGAGTATTGAGGTCAACGACGAGTGACTGGATCGAAAGAAATGCGGGTGGCAGCGCTTGCAGTGGTACCGGCCTATGATTTTGTCCAGTTGTAGCATTGTGCTCAAGGACGACCATTGGGATACCCGCGCTGTCATTAGCCTCGCGACTTGGAGCATCAGTCTGTTGGACTAATAGCCAAGCTCCCGTACCTCCGAATGTGCTCACGAGGGTTGCAATTGCCAATAGCTTCATGGTACGAGATTTCCTTATGGAAGTGAGATTGGGGAGCTTCGACGCCAGCAGCGCGGCAATTCGATGTCGAGCTGCGAAAATGCTCACAAGTAACGACGTAATGATGAGCGTCGTTTCAACCAAACTCAGTCTTAGTGAGTAGGCTGCAATGATGGCGCAGACGATTGCGCCAGCGGTCAACATCATGCCCGCGACGAAGGTCAGGGCTCGTTCCGCAGGCGGGTAACCTTGAATTAACACGACTTCCGGTAAAGGATTGTCCATTGGTCTTTGCGTATGCGCCAAACAGTCTTCCAGCAGTTGAGCCGCTTCGCGAGCCGACTGAATTCGATCTAACGGTGATTTGGCCATCAGTCGCGTAACAAGTTTCTCGAGCCATGCAGGAATCTCCGGATTCCACTCGCGAATGGGACGTGGATCATGATCGGTTATGCGTCGCAGTACCGCATAGCTTGTCTCCGCGCGAAACGGAGCTTGCCCGGTACACATCGCATAGATGACCGCGCCTAGACTAAACAAATCGGACCTTGGATCGAGCGACTCTCCACGCACTTGTTCAGGTGACATGAACTGGGGCGTACCCGTAATCGATCCGCTGCGGGTTAGCGTAGCGTCATCGACAGCACGTGCGAGCCCAAAGTCCATCAACCGAGCACGTTCGACGCCAGCATCGAGCAATATGTTTGCAGGCTTCACGTCGCGATGGATGATTCCCTGCTCGTGCGCTGCGGCTAGTGCTCGAGCCGCTTGCATGGCGATTCGCAGAACCTCTCTCAAACCCAGCGCCCCCTGCTCGGAGATTCGCTGCTGTAACGAACAACCGCGATAGTACGGCATCACCAAGTACGGCATTCCTTGCCAAGAATCGACCGAAAGAATAGGCATGACATGATCATCAACGACTGCGGCCGCGGCTTGGGCTTCACGAGCGAAGCGTGCTCTTGCTGCTCCGCTGGTAACGACATGTGGCTGCAATAACTTGATGGCGACGTAGCGGTTGAGCGAACGATCAAGTGCTTTAAACACCGCCCCCATTCCGCCGCGCCCCAGTAGCCCGACAATTTCATAGCTTCCAATCCGACCCACCATGGATGGATCGTCCGTGGGCCCGAGCAAACTCTGAAGCTGTCCCAGTTCGAGTGTCGACGGCTCAGTCGCATCGACGTGTTCGCTGGGAATTGAGGTAGTATTGTCACGTAGGCACGTGCAGATGTCGTCCCATAAATCCGGATCAGCCGAAATGACTTGTATATCGCGAATACAGACTTCGCATTCGGAAAGATGTGACTCGTAGAACGAGAGCTGATCGGCGGCTGCATCACCATTGACGACCGCAAGAAGTTGCTCTCTGGATGGGCATGTCTTGTTCATTCCACTTCGCTCCATAAATCGCTCGATTGCATCAAAACTTCTTTGACGCGCTGAATGACTCGGCATCGGGCGATGTAAACGGCGCCGCGCGATTTCCCCAGCCGCGATGCGACGTCGTTGATCGCGTGTCCTTCGATGCAGCTGAGCCAAAACATTTGCCATGTATCGGCGGCGAACTCCGGCTTTACTTCTCCAGCCGCCCAGCGAATCCCTTCCACACGAGCCAGCTTCAGCAGTTCGGCTGACAAATCACTCGACGCCTGGTCTGGTTCCTGGCAAAATCGCTCGTTTTCCCAAAGCTCGATTTTCCCCGTAGGGCCGCGCGTGATCGCATTCACAATCGCGTTTCGGCAAATGCGTCCTAGCCAATAGCGAAACTGTCTCTCGTTGCGCTGGGGCTTGTACTTCTCGATCGCCGAAGCAACGGAGCTGAAAACGTGTTGGGCCAGATCTTCCGCGTCCGCATGTTGCTGTCCACGGCTGATCGCCAAACGCAGAACAACGGGCCGGTAAATGGCCAGAAACTGACTCCAAGCGGCTTCATCAGCGGAATCTTTGATCCGCAGAATCAAACTTGCATTCGTTTCCGGCCAGTTGTGCATGGTTATTCTTGCTCCCGAAAGAAGAACACCGGCATCGTAAATGTCTTTCAGAGAGTTAATTGGCCAATGCAGTATTTCGGCACGGGGGTAGAAACTTACCTTAGAAATGCGTCTTCAAGGTCGAGCGATCTCAAATCGGAATATCCTGTCAGAAGCTCGGGCATGTCCGAGTTTGAATTTTAGATTCCCCAGATCCAGTTGTCGGACACGTGAGCGTTTCTCGAATACGTCTTTCGGTGGTCGGTCAATCAACTTTGGCTAGGCATGAACTCGCCGCTTGTCCTGGACAGAGATGTGACAGTGCCGCAAGTCGCTCGTCATTCGAAACGTTAACCTAGTCACAATCCACGGAGAAATATCTCGGACGGTCAAATGCTG
>JAGQOY010000139.1 GCA_020427005.1 Planctomycetales bacterium | reverse complement strand
CTCGACCTATTCAAGGAGCCCGAATGTAGAAACTACATCAAACACTGTGGCTACCGCTACACTTAGATGAAGACTGTACTAGCGCAGGGGTCGAAACGTCTCGTCGGACAGATTGCGGACTTCAATCATCTGCCGCCCAGTTTCCGGATGTTCGTATACTAAGATGCATCCTATGGACGCATGGCACTCGCAAAATGCAATCGCTGCCTCGTAACCCATTACAAATATTGCTGTCGCTAACGCATCAGCTACGGCCGCACTTCGGTGAATTACAGTAGCGCTCATCAGGCCCTGTGCTGGCCAGCCAGTTCGAGGATCAATGATGTGTGAGTATCGCTTGCCCTGATAATGGAAGAACTGCTTGCCAGAGCCACTGGTGGCCAATGCCTGGTTACGCAAACAAATTGAACCAATTTGCTCTTCGATTCGCCAAGGATGTTTCAAGGCTATTAACCAACCGGCCGACGCATCCAAACCTGTTTTTGGACAAATCACTCCGGACCGACTGCGTTGGCCAAAACCAGTGATCGAACTGAGTCCACCATGCAACAAGAAATCTCTAACCCCCGCGCGCAGCAGGCGATCGGATGCTTGATCCACTGCGAACCCTTTGCCAATTCCTCCAGGGTTGAGTTTTACTCCTTCGCGCACAATGGAAACTGTTCGATTTCCTTCACAGAGTTCGATATACCCGGACCCAACTACTTCGAGCGCTCGGCGAATGCTCTCTTCGTCAGGCATCTGAGCGGAACGCCGCGCAAAACCCCAGGCCTCCGACAGTGATCCTGCTGTCATATCAAATGCACCTGCCGTCTGTTGATGTATGACTTGGGCAAGGCGCAAAAGCAAAAAAGTATCGACCGACACGGGAATAGGTCGTTTAGCCGCCATTCGATTTAATAGACTCAATTCGCTTTGCGGCCGGTAGACGCTAAACTTGGCTTCCAAATGCTCAACCGTATCCAGTGCTTCGATCGCAGCGTCTCCGGCAGCAGAATACTGTCCGCGATTCAGCAAGACTTCGAATTCACAGGCCATCAAGCTGCGTGAAATGCTTAATAGGGGTGTATCGAGCTGATGTTGCCATCGCGAGGTTAGGTATTCACCGGATGTTGGAGCAACATTTGAAGCATCATTGGTTGAAGCAAATGCTTTCGCGTCGTCGATGCATTCAGTCCTGTCGCTTTGCTCCTCGGTCATATTGGGGATTAGTTGCGATACAAGAGATCGCCAGATATCTACTTTTTCAGGCATGAGACAGAGAGCTCGGAAAGAGCCTGTGGAATCGTACGAAACACTGACAACAACTCAGAATTCGCTCATCAGTTATTGGCAAGAATTCTGTAGGGCAGGTATGGGCAGGAATTCAGTAGGGCAGGTATTGGCAGGATTTCAGTAGGACAGGCTTCCAGCCTGTCAGCAAAAACCCAGGCTGGAAGTACTGAAAGCCAATAATACTTTTACCAATGCGAACTCCTGTTACAGAGCGACTACTAACTACCATTAGATTGGACCCGAAGTTGGTGGGGCTGTCAGTAACGATGAATTCTGGCTTTCGTGTTTTTTGAATACAACGGCGCTGTAGCCAGCAGCACGAGTCCTAATCCGAGGGACTCGTGCGATCCGCTCACCACCGTCGAGCTTCCACTGCGGCACTATGCCTTGTCGGCCACAGGTGTTCGATATTTGCCCGGTTCGGGAATGCTAACAGTCGGGGCTGGTCCCATCTCGTAACTGTGTGGCGTAAAATCCATTGGAGAATTCAGCAGTTCTTCCCAGGTAATCGTGCGGCCGGAGTAGCAGACTTCACGACCCATGATTGCCATGAGAGTGCTATAGCTCATATAGGTGCCATTGTTGATCGGTTTGCCTTCACGAATGGCACTAAACAAAGCACGATGTTCTTCGTCGTACATGCTCGGTTTTTCACCGTCGAATTTCCAATCCCCAGCTTCGCCGCTGGTAGTATTGGCAAGAATTTGAGCAGTGCCTTTGGTTCCGTAAACAAAATCTTCGGTCTGATTGAAACAGCCTGCCATTTGACGAGTAAAGGCATGAGTGCGCGTGCCATCGGACCACTCATAGATCACGGAGAAGTGGTCGAAGACATCTCCGAATTCTTCGCCAGTTCGCACTTGCCGCCCGCCTTGTCCATACGCCGCAACCGGAGGCTCATCATTGTGCAGCCAGAGCGATTTGTCCAAACTGTGGATAAATTGTTCGACAATATGGTCACCAGAAAGCCACTTGAAATACAGCCAGTTGCGCATCTGGAATTCCATGTCGGACCACTCGGGCTTGTGCCCACGATGCCAAAGCGTTCCAGTGAGGTAATTCTCCTGAACAGCGCGAATATCACCGATGGCCCCTTCTTTGATTCGAGCCATGGTCGCCTTGACACCACGATCGTAGCGCCAGCAAAGGCCGGAAACAAGATTTAGTCCCTTTTCTTCTGCTTGCTTAGTCAACTCCAGGACTTTACGGACGCCTGCGGAATCGACCGCAACAGGTTTCTCGCAGAATACATGTTTGCCCGCTTTGATGGCAGCCTCAAGCATGGCGGGTCGAAAATGAGGCGGCGTACACAGGCACACTACGTCAACTTCTGCGTTGTCAAGCAATTGTTGATAAGCATCCAAGCCAACGTAACAATGGTCATCATCGACTTGATACTGATTCGCGTTCTTATCTTTTTCCAATAGTCTGCGTGATTGTTCCAAACGATCAGGAAAAAGGTCCGCCATCGCAACCAGGTGAGCGTACTTGTCAGCCGTCATTACATTGGAGGCTGCCCCCGTCCCGCGACCTCCACAACCAACTAGGCCCACTCTCAAAATGTCGTCACCAGCTGCATGTACTGAACGTTGTAGAAACGACGTTCCAAGACCTATAGCGGCCGTGCCAACCAAACTGGACTTTACGAATTCGCGGCGGTCGGATGGAACGAGCGTTCTTGCGAGAGATTGATTGGATTCTGTGGCGGAGGATTCGTGCTTTGCGGGCTTGGCTGTCATTTTTATCTCAGTTCGGATGGTGGGAAGTAGTAGTTGGGAGATACCAATATCTTACTTATACGGAAACTTGCTGAAAACCATCGGACTGAAGTTGTAGCGGAGAGTTAGGAAATGATCTTGTCAGGTAAGATCACTGCTCGCTGGGTAGAAAGACAAGCAATCCTGCACCTTGCAGCTCGCGAGAATGCGTACGCAGCTGAGACCAACTTTGAGAAATACCATCAGCCGTATGGCGTCGAACTGATACGGCCCAGGCTTGGCCAACCAATGATTCCCTGGTGTCAATGACGTCTTCTAAACTTATAGCTATTTCCGCTGTCCATGAATTTTCGCTTCGTCCCGTGGCCACATGCCAGCTGGGGTTATAGCCTTGTAGGTTACAGCATTGGTCATAGGTCTCGCCTGTTATTGCAACTGCGAAGTCAAAGGCCGTGCAGTAGTCTCTGTCCACATCCATTGTAAATTCTACCCGATCCAGGCCAGACAGGTCTCTGTCATACTCACGATTCACGATTTGTGGAGGGAAAGAGGGCTGACCATTCACCGGACATGTTAAGCCGATGTAAAGGTATTGATCATCGTAGGCCCAGCGTAATTGACTAGCAGGCAGCTGAGCATGAGTATTCCAATCCGTCAATTGCATTGGCGGTATGCTATTCCAAAAGTCCTCCGACAGCTCGCCATTCAGCTTGGGAGGTACTGCTAGCCTTCTGGCGAAGCCAAGCCATCTGAGCCCCTCGATTCGCCTTTGCTCCAGTTGCAACTCTTGGGCAGCGACCTGAGGCCAGCCAACGATTTCGTTTAGCGTGGCGACATTCGCCAAGTCATGTCCGACTAATTTGGGTTGGCCAACATCCGATGTCTTTTGTTGCTGTCTGCATTTCCACAGCGTGTAATCGTAACGCCAACTTACGCCAGAAAAGCCTTCGAGCAAGTCCTCCAATTCGGTTAGATCGGCCTGTGGATTGAACTCCGTCTTGGCAGACAACGAATTGGAAGCCACGACTACTGAATTTGGATTCGACAAAGAATTCTGTTCATTTCTTTCGAATGGGGAAGTTACAGCCGTGTCTCGGGCCAATAAGCTGCTAGAGGAATCAAAACCCGCAAACTGTACTTCTGAATCGGACAATCCATGTGAGCTGCTATTTCTTTGTTGCCTTCTGATCCAAGCCTGGAACTCGCTGCTGCTAAACAATTTTATGCTTTGCCACAACGCCCATTGCGTAGCGTCGGAGTCCGACTGCTTGGTTAAACTTTGGAGCATAGCGCGCAAGCGAGAAAATCTCTGCGCTGAACACAATTGTTCGTACATCGATGCAGCAGCAACATCCAGATCGCGACGAGGATAAGACTGCAAGAGAAACTCAAGATTTCTTTGCCAGGATTCGTTGCTAACGTAGTTTGGATCTGTCAGCAAAAGTTGACTTAACGAGCGGACTCGATGCGGTCGGCCCATGGTGGTTTGGTAATTTCCTAGGTCTGATCGAAGTGGTGGAAATCTGGTTTCCTCGCTTACCGGAATGCCGCCCATCAAGCTCTCGGACACGGCGGCGGAATTACTGTTAGTCCACTGGCAATGCATTGTTACTTTCGATTGCCCACTTCCAAGGTGTGGTGGCAAGATTTGTAATCCATCTCGGGCTGTTATTCCACTTCCCGAAAGCAGCCGGCTATCCTGCTCGGAGAATTCGCCATTTTCTCGGCACATGACGAGCTTGATTGGTTTCCAGGGCGTCAAGTTTAAGTCTTTCCACCAAGCATAAGCGGTGTCATCCGTCCCATTATCCCCTACGCAGGACTCTAGCAGCAATTCTAGGCCTTCGTAGCTGTCGCCAAGAGGAAGGGGCCCTAGAATGACATCGGGTTGCCATATGGCACATTGGACGAAAATGTCTCGCAATATGTTCGCCTGAGAGGATCGTTGGTTTTGCAAGTTGGTGGCGAAGTCATTTATGGCGACATATTCTGCCAACCCAGACATGGATGACCAACTAGCCAATGAATTCGATTCACTAGGCAAGTAGTCTGCGCGCTGAATGGGATCGTCGCCGCCAAAATTGCAGATAACTACTACCTGTTGATTTTCCCACGCGGTTGCTAGAAGAGGCGTCCAGGGGACACCCATTGAGGTGACGCTGGCGTTCATAACTGCGGCTCGCTGCGCAGGTTGACGGAGCGGGTACCAATTCTCCCCACCGTCTCTAGTTGCCCAGATATTACCTAGGGCTCCTACACTCCACCCTCTGCGGGCATCTACGAAGCTAATACTATTAATTGGTAGACGCTGCCCGGTCCTGACTAATTCCCAGGTCAATCCACCATCCTGACTGCGTCCCAAGATGGATCCGGGAGAACCTACCAACCAAATCGTATCCTGCACAGCAACCAATTTCCTCCAATGACAAGCGGATCTTGCGTCGTCGTTTAAAGGAAGCGCCAATCTAACCCATACGACTCCATCATGGCTCTGCAGAAGTTCGCCAGCTTCCCCACAAGCGATCCATCCACGGGAACTGCGAACAACCGAGGTGATTCGCTGATTAGCTGAAACTGCTGGGACCTGAACCGAGGCACCACTAGAACTGACTCTTCCTAGTGAATCAAATGCCAGTACATCACCATTTGGGGCAACTCCAGCAGCGGATGCGTGTGTTAAGCCCTTAAGTGCGGCCTGCCACGATTGGCCACCATCGGAACTCTGCAAAATGCAGGATCTGTGCTTCGAGCTGAAATTTCCCCAGATCAATAACTGAGCGTCTGCACCTCGAATTTCTACGCCATACATGCAAGGTAAATTCGGTTCAGTCGTTAGTTCATGCCACGATTCTCCCCCATCGAGAGTCTCCAGTATGACACCTTGGCCGCAGTGAGTAAAAGGACCGATTTCTCCACCCACAATCCAACCTCGCTCTTCATCGGCAAACTTTACATCGTAAAGATGCGCTGAAGTCGGACTTGACCATTGATTCCAATTACGTCCGGCGTTATCGGATCTCAGGATCAGCCCACGGTCTCCGACGGCAATAAGCCGGCTTTCATTAATAGAAGCTATCGCATGAAGCGAAGCATTGGATCGAGCTATGGAAGCCAGAGAATCATCGAATCCTCGATTGGCGTCATCTACCGTCTGGGCGTTCGCCAAGGCAAAAGAGCCAACAAGGAATAGAAACAGGCTTGCGCTTGGTATTAAGTTACGGTTGGAGAAACGTAACTCGCCCGCATGAGCGAGAAAATTAGCTAATTGTGACCAGAATAATAGTCGGCAGCCGATCCACACCATGACTTGTCCTGAAAGCCAGTCCAATGCATCCATTTCGGATGCGGCGTAAAAGTCCAAGGTGGAATACTAGCGTTTGAACTTTGTTGAACGCTATGTCAGTTTTGCATGCTCCTACCAAAGCAACCCGACGCGTCAGAGCGTAAGCGAGGGACCGAACAAGAATCCCTCACTTACGTTTCGGGTTGGGACGTTTATTCCTGCCCCTCGCCTAATGCGCAACATCAAAACTGTCGCAACGGGTTACTTTTTCAACACCCTGTCAGAGAGTGGCCCCTGGATTCCCTGTAATGTATGGAGTCCGGACCAAAAAAGGGCGACCGTCTTAGAACCGTCGCCTCCTTTGGGGCTTGTTGACTTTTTCCGCACTAGAGGCGGAATTTACCGGCTTGACCACACAACCTGTTTCGAATCGGGTGAGACGATCTGCAGCACACCATCCAGTGACAGGTTTAGCCACGAGCCGGCGATGGCACCACTTTTCGGGGTCGACCAGAGTTCTGCCCCGGCTGCATCAAGCGCCACCAGACGCCCATCCGGGTTCATACGCATCCGGTCAATGCGGCTCAAATCGAGCTGCGCCACCTGGTCCAGCCCCCATACGTAGGGGTTTTCTGCCCGAGCGCCTTTGATGACGAAATTACCATCGTTTTGCAACTCCATATAGAAATTGCTGAATTCATACAGGTGCTCGCGCGGGAGCGCTTGACCACCTGGTCCAGTTTTCGGTTTATCGAAATTGCGAACAGCAAACACACGAACTCCACGCGCCAATTCTTGTCCCGGCGGAATGCCCTCCACGGGCCACAGCGCCGGACGTGATGTCCAATATGGTAGGCCGGTTCCCCCAGCGGGATTCACCATTAGTGTTCCGTCCTCGGTCAACAACAAATTCGAGTTAGGTAGAAAAATGGCATTTTCTGGGTTGGGGGTACTCCAGATTACTTTGTTGTTTGCATCCAAAACGACCAGCTGTCGAACGGTATGAACCACCTTTGCTGCCTGCGTGTAATCAACACCTGGCTGCTCGTTAAGCCCCCAAATAAACGTATCATCCGCACTTCGCTTAACGACGAGATTGCCATCGCTCGAGTGCTCAAGATACATGCCTGTTCCATTCGATCGGTATTTGTTACCACGAGTCAAGATACGGTTATTCGTAATATGGCCAACATACTGGCGTTCACCCAGTGGGGTTTCTTGAAGTTGCGATAGGTCCACTTGGGTGTTGGATGCATCGCCAGCTCGGGTGGTTGTAGGAACAAGTGTGGGTGCCGGCGTAAGTGTCCTTGCAACACCTGGATTGCTGGAAGTGTTGCCAGGTGCATTCGCAGTCGAGCCACCTGTAATACTGGGTTGAGGTTGGCCTGTGGAGGGCTTGCTGACTCCGCCAACGCCGAAGGCGTAGAGGTAGCCATCCTTGCCTAATGCCGCACCGAAGCCGACGAAGCGGACATCATTCCCAATATTGAACCAGGGCCGATAATGCGTCTCGCTCGTCATCCAGTCTTCCGGCGAATCGATGCCACCACCTGCTTCGCCAGCGGTGACATAGCTTTTGGCGAAATACTCGATGCGTTTACCGACATCGACGAGATTGGTGCCCTTGTAGTCAGGCGGCCCGTCGTGGCTTAAGGTACCGACATGCGCCGTCCATTCGGCCTGCAACTGGGCCGCGTCGCCCAGCCAATCATCCAGGCTGAGGTCGTCGAAATAGGGCGGCGTCGGATGATGATGGTAGATTTTCTCCTGTCCCTGGTCGGTCGTTGCCTGATCGGCCCCGAGGTTTGAGGCGTATTTGTTGTTCCGCCTATAGTTGGGGTCACGTCGACCGAGGTTGGCGATTTCCAGCATAGCCAGCCGATAGGCCTGAAGGTCGACCGGCACTTGAACATCCGGGTAAAACTTGCCAGGGCGAGTGTCAATCAGCAACAGTCGCATACGCGCTTTGGCCTGGGCGAGAGGCGGAATGGGTTCACTAAACGTCAAGCCCGGCGTACCAGTTTCAGACCGCAGAGCCAGCAGGTCAACTTCACGCCACGTGCTCTTTAGGTTGGTGCCGACCGGCACGCACGCACTATCCAGCGCTGCAATTAGATCTGCCGCAGCTTGGAGCTGACCGTTAATCACCCACTTGTTACTTTGGCCACGCACTTTTTGGTCGTCGATGCGAATCTGTCCGGTTCTGGACGGAGACGAACCGTGCTCGACGATATCCCAGGAAAAAAACTGCTGCACAAAGGTGTAAGTTTGGCCATGGATGTTCTTAGAGATGGTCTCGCCACCGCCACGCGCCGTTTTTTCCAGCAGCCAGGCCTTAAAGAACTCTGGCACCTGTACGTCATAGGTATAAGTGATTTCCGTCGCCGAACGCTTCACATGCGGTAACCAGTAGCTCGTCTCAGCGAGAGCGGGTACCGCCCACCACAAACACATGGAGATGGAAGCAAGTACTCTTTTTGTCATTTTTGCTGTCACCTTAAGGCGTTCAACTTTGAAAACGGAAAAAATCGACACATCTCACTTCTAACACTATCATCGGGATGAGTCGCGAGTTACGCGTGCGAAGAAAGGGGGATTGTCCTACCCGTCGCTGGAGCTCCGACCCTGCCTTCCGAAAGTCACGTCGAATTGGATGTAACTTTCACTTGGAGAGCGAGCTTCGTTCGACGCTGAGCGAGAAGTGTCAATATGTCGCTAATTAGCTATGCTCTGTCCGATAAAGCAATTTACGTTACCACTAACACAGAGGATGCGACAGTGACCGAATTTCCCGATTATTAGTAGAGGGGACGTTCAACTGGCTTTGTATTTTTGTTTGAATCGGGTTGCTAGGCATGCATCGAAGCTGGATCAAAGCATCTGAGACATGGCTGAGATTGAATCGCTCTGGTCGGAATGAGGATGAGCGACATTCGGGTCGCTTCTTGCGATGACCGCATTATTAGAAAAAAAGAGGGGTCGGTATTCGCCGACCCCTTCTAGTTTCATTTCAAAGATATTACAGCTTAGCAGCCGCAACCACCGCAACCGCTAGCGGATCCGCAGCCACCACAACCGCTGGTCGAACCACAGCCGCTGCAACCGGTATTTACCGTAGCTCCACATCCACCGCCACATGCACTAACTGCACCGCCGCAACCATTGCTTACGGGTACGGTTACTTCTTGTGGGACCATTACACAGCGTTGAACTTGAACTTCCTTTTGCACTTGAACTGGAACACATACAGTGTAGGTCTCAGTTCTTTGCTCAGGAACTTGGTCAACAACGGTAACCGAGTATTCTTGCTGTTCTTGAACTTGATCGTACTCAGTAACTGTGTAGTCACGAGTGCGTTGTTCAGCAACCATTACCGTTACCTCGCGTGTGCGAGTTTCGGTGTTGCAAGTGGTTTGAGGAACAGTGCGAGTACGTGTTTCTTGAACCATACGGCAAACTTGTTGTGTTCGCGTACGTTGTTCAGTAGTGTAGCTAACCTTGTTAACAGTACGTGTACGTTGTTCGGTACGGCACAAAGTAACTTGGTAATCGCGAGAGCGAGTTTCTTGACGGCAACGTTGAACTGCAACTTGACGTGTGCGAGTTTCTTGACGGCAGCGAGAAACTGGTACTTGACGTGTGCGAGTTTCTTGACGGCAACGTTGAACTGCAACTTGACGTGTACGAGTTTCAGTGCGGCAACGTGTTACTGAAACCGGACGACTGCGAGTTTCAGTGGTGTACTTGGTGACCGTGTAGGTATAAGGCTGCTCAACTTGTTGAGAAGTGTATGTTGTGTAAGGAACTTGTTCCGTAACAACATTGGGAACCCAAACGCGACGGCATACCGTTGAAGTAGCAGGAGCTGCACATCCACCACCACATGCATTGCACCCGCTATTGCAGCTGCCACAGCTGTTGCAACCGCCACAGCGGCCACATGTGCTGACTGCACCACATCCACCGCAAGCGCTTCCACCTGAGCATGGTGAACCACAACCAACTTCAACCATCTGAGTTTCGTAACTACCCATATCACGTGTAACTGTACGGTACTGTGTTACAGGCACTCGTTGGCAAACGGTACGACTAGCTGTTACCTGTTCTTGATGAGGAACATTCACCGTGTAAGTTTGCTCGATAGTTTCGGTGTAGGGTACGTTCACTGAGTAGGACTGTTCTACAGTCTCAGTGTAAGGTACGTTCACTGTGTACGATTGCTCAACCATCTCGGTATAAGGAACCGTAACGGTGTATGATTGTTCAACCATTTCAGTGTAAGGAACGTTCACGGTGTAGGTCTGTGAACGAGTTTCGGTGTATGGAACATTTACCGAATAAGTTTCTTCGACTGGAGTCGAAACAGGTACTTGAACAGTGTAGGGAACTTCAACAGTTTCCATCTTAGGAACCGTCACAGTGTAAGACTGCTCAACTTGCGTGGTTACCGGAACTTGCACCGTGTAGGTTTCCTGCTTTGTTTGAGGAACCATTTCGGTGTAAGTTTGTGTCTTGGTAACTTGTCGTGGAACCGACTTGGTTACTGTGCGAGTACGAGTTTCCGTACGCGGAACGCTCTTCATGACCGTTACGGTACGCTCACGAGATTCTTGTTGCATTTGAGTAACATTGACAGTTTGTGTCTCAGTTACATATTGGGGAACCATAACAGTTCGTGTGGTGTATGAAACGCCACAACCTTCTGCTACTGCACCACCACAACCTCCAGCAGCTCCGCCACAACCACAACCTGTCGATGCAACAGCGCTACCACAACCACTTGCACAGCCACCACAGCTGCTACATTGCGCTTGCACGGAACTAGCGGCTAACGATGCCACCAGCGCCATCAACGCAAAAAACGGGCGAAACTTCATGAGGATCTCCTCTAGTGGAACCAATTGGCCAATATGGCCAGCCCGGACAATCCTGATACACCATGTAACAGGAATAATATTTGATTTTGCCCCCCCCCATCTTAAGTGGAGTAGGGAGGGGAGCCGAATCGATGTAAGAGTTTAGCTGATCTAATGAAGGCTACGAGCCTTTGCCGGATAATTTTTCTTATTTTTTCCATTTCGCCTAATCGACAAATTGTCTCAGGTCTACTAAAGGATGCTTTTGCAGCATTTCTTCTACAGCAGGCTGTGGGATTCCACATTAAACCTTGCAGATAAGTCGAAGAAGCAGAGGCGATGCAACAGCATGCTAGGAATAACGCCGCATCAATAGTTTTCGATTGCGTCGGCCTATCGCGTCCTTAATGGAACGAGAGCTACCGCTTTCAATTCTATAAGCGTCGATTGGCCAAAAGTACGAACCCAATTTGGACTTTTTTTGGAAAGAATATCAAGATGCGAACTTTGTTGAGCAATCGCTGAGAATCGCACATGTTGAAATGCGGTTTTTGCAACAGTTAGAACTTGGGAAATCAGTTAAGTCTCTGAAAACCAGCGTTACGCTCTTCGGATCACCATTAAATCGACCTTGGGGACCCTTGGACGTCGTTGTGAACTTCCCAATCATGTCTACGTTTTTTTGCATCGGTAATGATTGGGTGCGTTCCTTCATCGGCGAAGGTAAGTACGAGACCGCGCGACAATTTTAGACGCAACAATTTGGCACAGCGAATCTAAGGCCATTATTTCGCATTATGGATCGATTGAAAGATGACACCCTGGCAGAATGTTCAGAACAGAGCAATCTATCACGGCCTGAACACTCAATCCTTGAATTTGAACCAGACAGATCGAGGAATCCATGTATTGGGCGTAGCGGACATGCGAACCGGTGTTGTGTTTGGAACTTAAATGCCCCAGGGACAGAGGCCGATAACCTTAAACGTATATGCGGCTAGTCCTTACTATGCTCACTGTTGATACAACAAACAACGATTCAGAAATTCTTAGTGTTGATGCCGCAAAAGTCGAATCCTATACTTAAGGAAGTGAATGGACACCGGCATGCAAAGCAAAAGAGACTCTAAGGCCCAATTCGGGTGAGTTCGCCGGGCATTCAATGAACGCAGTCGGGGGATGTTGGGTTGACTCGTCAAAAGCTTTTGCAGATTCGATTAACAGCGGGCCAGGAAAACTCTTTTGCAGCCAGGCAATTTGGCCCTGACTTAGAAATAGAAACGGTCCATTCTCCAACCGAAGCTATCGCCAAACTTGCTCGCTACAGTTACTCGGGCGTTTACTTGGATGGCCAAAGCTTAGAACAAGAAGAGAGCATAATTCGTTTGCTTCAAAGTGAACGAATACTAGATGGTTTGCCGGAGGGTGTGGCTCTCGTCAAT
The DNA here is from genome assembly GCA_020427005.1 of Planctomycetales bacterium. Classification (GTDB taxonomy): domain Bacteria; phylum Planctomycetota; class Planctomycetia; order Pirellulales; family Pirellulaceae; genus Aureliella. The sequence goes on along the minus strand of JAGQOY010000139.1, from coordinate 5,640 downwards.
GCCGAAATGGAAGTCACCTGGGCAAACAAAGGACTACGAAGCTGGTCGCCGCTACCGGATCCGACGGGACATAAATTTTATGACACCCTGGGAAACACGCAAATTGTGGGACCCGACTTCTGTCCATTTCACACTGCGTTGGCAACTGGCAGTTCAAGCTACAGTACTTTGCAGACAGACGACAATCGCTATTTCTCTGTTCACGTTTCCCCTTTGACTGAAGCCGCTACGGATCAAGCCGCGTTGGTGGCAACGGTTAGTGAAATAACTGCTGAAATTATGCAGCAGCAAAAGTTGGCGGCAATTCATCAGGCAGGTCGGCAATTAACCGACTTGAAGCCGGATGAGATCTTCGCCATGGACACTCAAGCAAGGATCGATTTGCTCAAGGATAACATCCGCCACTATACGGCGGATTTGCTGAACGTCGAAGTTGTTGAGATCAGGTTGCTGGAAGCAAACGGTAATCTTATGCCTCTGTTAAGCGTGGGTATCGATCAAGAAGCTGCCGATCGCCAACTTTTTGCGTCACCACATAGTAATGGCGTTACTGGCTTCGTGGCTTCCACAGGGAAAAGTTACCTTTGCGAAGACGCAAGCCAGGACCCTTTATACCTCGAGGCGTTTGAGGGGGCAGCGAGTTCATTAACAGTGCCCTTGTTATTGCACGACACAATCATTGGAACTATTAATGTCGAGAGCAATAAAGTACGGGCCTTTGACGCTGCTGACTTGCAGTTTCTTGAAATCTTCGCCAGAGATGTCGCTGCCGCACTTAACACGTTGGAATTGTTGGTGGCGCAAAAGAACAATGCAGCTCAGCAAAGTTGCGAAGCGATACACAGTGCAGTGGCATTGCCTGTAGACTACATTCTCAACGATGCCGTGGCAGTGATCGAAAAATACCTTGGCCATGACCCAGACGTCGTTAAAAGGCTGCATAGAATTCTCCAAAATGCACGAGACATACGGCGTGTCATTCAACAAATAGGCCAGCGTTTAGCTCCTGGAGAGGCAGCTCCAGCCGGATGTTCGCAGCAGCTTCATCAGAAACTGAGGTCCAAACGAATATTGGTGGTGGACGCAGAAGAACAAATTCTTCGGGAAGCTCACGCACTTCTAGAACGATATGGCTGCGTGGTCGAAACGGCTCATTGCGGTGATGAAGCAGTTAGCATGTATAGGGCAAGCCACATTGATGCTGCTTACGATGTAGTCATTTCCGCCATTAGATTACCTGACTACAGTGGATATCAGCTCATGCTGCGACTTCAAAAAATCACGGAAATTGTGCCCCTCGCCTTGATGACAGGTTTTGGCTACGATCCGGGCCATTCCATTGTGAACGCTCGCAAAGCCGGATTGCACCCTAAAGCGCTGCTTTACAAACCTTTTCGAGTCACACAACTAATCAACGTAGTTGAAACCGTGATCGATGCCTACCATACAGAGGCGGTATAGTTCACGGATGCCAGCCTTGACTCCCTGGTTCGCGCTGCTGATAGCTGCCATCGGCAACTGTGGCTTTTGGCTGTTTTGGTTCAATCGATGTAATGCTACAGGCTTGCCCCGTAAGGCCACGAAAATAACGGAAAAAGTTCTAGTTCTTGCCTGTTTTGCAATCCCCATCTCTTTGTTCGCCTTGTACCGGACTCAGGCACACCACTGGCTCATTAGTAGTTCCGATTGGCTACCCAACGACGCCCCTGGGCTTGCGTGGTGGGTGCACGCTGGATCATGGTGCGCCGTGGTCCTTGGGACAGTGTGGATAGAATCTCGTCGGACACTGTTTCCATCTTCTAACCTGATTGCTCAGAGTAGCGAGTTGATTCGTGTAGCAACCAAAATTCATTCTGAGTGTACTGGCAATCGTACGACCGCACTCTTGAATCGAATACCAGGAAACCAAATCTCGATGCTAAGTGTGACACGAAAAGAGCTTTTGCTTCCTCGCTCATGCCGCCATGCCGATGGGTTTCGCATTGGACACATTTCAGACATTCACTTCACCGGTCAAATGAGCCGGGCTTACTACGAGTATGTTTTCGACACTTTTCAGAACTTGCAACCGGATCTGATTGTCCTTACTGGTGACATTATTGATTACGATGCTTACTTGGGTTGGATCCAACCGTTGCTTAGCAAATTAGCTGCACCGCATGGATGTTCGTTTATTTTGGGAAACCACGACCATCGATTAACGGACTGGAATATCCTAGTGCGACTTTTAACTGAGCTAGGACATTTCGATGTTGGACAACAGGCTCAAAGCCTAACGCTGCAGAATGGATTGACGTTGCATCTTCAAGGCAATGAGAGGCCCTGGTTTCATCGCTATCATCCTTCGCCACTACCCAAGGCTTGCGATTCTTCGGAATCCTCAAATACGTTGCGGATTGGGCTTAGCCATAGCCCCGATCAAATACTTTGGGCAAGAAGAATGAAACTCGACCTGCTATTCTGTGGCCATACTCATGGAGGGCAGGCCAGATTTCCACTTATTGGTCCTCTGGTAGCACCAAGTTGGTATGGTAGCCGCTATGCGTCTGGGGTCTTTCTTTGTGACCAGACCTTGATGCATGTATCTCGAGGTGTGGCAGGAACACATCCCTTTCGATTTTGGTGCCCGCCAGAAATTAGCTTGCTGACGCTACGTTCCCCGTAGCCAAATCCTATCCAGTAGCCCAATCCTACCTAAAAGAACCCTCCGCCATTTTAGTTCCTTGCCACGAGCAAATCCGTTTTCGGGTTAGAGTGCTCGTCACTCTGTACCTGCTTTCCAGCTCACGTTGGACATATTTGCAAGGGCCAACAACAGAGCTTGAGTGCCACTCTTGCTGTGTCCATGAGCCGCTAGCGATAAATACAATTGCTTAGCTAGAGCCAAACCTGGCAAAGCAAGGCCCATTCGTTCACTTTCTTGCAGTGCAATGCCCATATCCTTGATGAAGTGCTCTACGAAGAATCCTGGAGCAAAATCGCCTCGAATGCATCTCGGTGCAAGATTGCTTAGCGACCACGAGCCGGCTGCACCAGAACTAACTGACTGCAATACTGTATTTAAATCCAAACCGGCACGGTAACCATATAGGAGCGCCTCGCAGACACCAATCATGTTGGTGGCTATCAAGACTTGGTTGACCATCTTTGTGTGTTGGCCTGCTCCGGCCTCGCCCTGATAGACGATGGTTTTACCCATGGCATTCCAACAAGGCGCCAATGCATCAACGATTTCCCGATCGCCGCCAATCATGATACTCAACCTGGCTTCACGTGCTCCGATGTCGCCCCCGGAAACGGGCGCATCAATAGCATGCACTCCTTTCAACTTGGCCTGTTGATAGATTTCCTCCGCCAAACTTGGTTGGCTGGTTGTCATATCCACAAGCACCTTGCCAGCTGTCGCACCCGCTAACGCTCCGTCGTTTCCGAGAACTACCTCACGGACGTCATGCGGAAACCCAACAATCGAGAATACAACATCGGACTCCTCGGCAACTTGTCGAGGACTAGACGCCAGATTAGCACCTGCTTCCACTAAGGCACGAGTCTTCTCCGAGCTTCGATTGAAGATGGTTGCCTGAAATCCAGCACGTAACAAATGCCCGCACATGCTGCTTCCCATAACTCCCGTTCCAATCCACCCGATTCTTGTTTTGCCCGGCTCAATTTGCATGTCGTCTCATTTCCTAGTTTCAAACGTGTATTTGGCAAAAGGGGCTTAACCAATCTGGAGCCATACCGAGTTGATGCTCGACATCCAGGGAGCGTTGGCAGGGTCCAAACTACGATTTTAGCCCAATCGTTCCAGCAAGCGTCCCGGAGATCCCATCATGTTGTAACCGCCGTCGATATGCAGTATCTCTCCGGTGATTCCACCTGACGCAGGGCTCAATAGGAATGCCCCCGTACGTCCAACTTCCTCATGAGTGATATTGCGACCCAATGGCGCCATAAATTCGTAGAGTCGCAACATATCATCGACTCCGGCAGCACGACCTGCAAGAGTTCGAACTGGCCCTGCGCTAAGTGCGTTCACCCTAACCTTCTGCGGACCCAGATCATAGGCTAGATATCGTACCGAAGCTTCCAGCGCCGCTTTGCAAATCCCCATCACGTTATAGCCTGGGACGCATTTCTCGCCTCCAAAGTATGTCATTGTCGCTACAGCGGCATCCTCGGCAAATATATTTCGAGCTGCATTGCAAACCGCTATCAGGCTGTACGCACTGATGTCCATCGCTAATTTAAAACCTTCCCGACTGGTCTCAATGGTCTCTCGATTCAAATCGTCTCGGTCAGCAAACGCAATCGAATGCAGCAGAAAATCGATCTTGCCGAACTCAGCCTCGGCCGTCCTCATGACTTCGCGAATGTTTTCGTCATTTTGGACATCCAATGGCAGTAGGAACTTTGCGCTAGCTTGCCCTTCAATCAGCTTTGACACGCGACGACGATTCTTTTGTCTTTCATCATCTGGGCGATCCGGTAAGTGAGTAAAACCACATTCGCCGCCTCCCTGTAAAATCTCCTGAGCGATTGCCCAAGCAATTGAGTTCTCATTCGCAACACCTAGAATGAGCCCCTTTTTTCCTGAAAATGAAGTCATCAAGATCCTCGATTACAGTATTTAGGTAGTGAATTGGTGGTAGCAATAGCCCAGCCGACAAAGCAAATAGTAATATGAAATTCGACATGTGATAAGGCGAGGGACAAACGAACGCTTACCCATTGCGGGCGTGCCCCTTGAATCATTTGGTCGCCTTGGACCCAATGCTCATAATTTGGCAAATGCATTTCCTAGTATGGGATTCGATCGTGCAAATCCTAGAAATTCTGTCACCCATTAGTATCCAGCGTTCACCAGACCATCCAAACCAGCTAGCGGGTTGGTGTCTCGCTACGCTAATACTCCTGCTGACAACACCCCAGCCAGGCCAAGCGCAAACTGCAACTGCTAATAAATGGAGTTCGGTAGCGGCAGAAATTGGTAGCCGAATATTCTTGGATGAATCACTTTCTAGCCCACCTGGCCAAGCATGCAGTAGCTGCCATCAACCAAAATTTGCTTTCGCCGATCCACGCGTCGTTTCCACAGGTGCAGTGGCTGGTCGAACTGGTAAACGCAATTCTCCTAGCCTGATGTATGCTGCTCTGATACCTGCTCTAGCTTTGGACGAACAATTGACCTCTGACGGAAGTGAGGTTTTCTTATGGGAGGGCGGCCAATTTCGAGATGGGCGGGCCCGCGACCTTTTTGAACAGGTAAGAATGCCTTTTTTTGACTCCTCAGAAATGAATTTGACGGACGAAAATGAATTGGCGAATTTGCTCCGACGCTCAGAATATTTTCCACAAATTCAAACTTGGCTAGGTGCCAAACTTGTAAACGATGATCAACAATTGAGTTATCACGCTTTCAGAGCTCTAGTTCAATTCCTACGCGAGCCGATTTTTCGCCCCTTCGCTGCCAAGATTGACGATTATCTTGCAGGAGACAAAAACTCTCTTTCAGAATCGCAAAAACGCGGGCTGGAGATTTTCTTGGGATCGGGGCGATGCAACGAATGCCACATGCTCGAACTGAGAACCTGGGATCAGCCCTTGTTGAGCGATTTTGGCTATGACAATCTTGGCGTT
>JAGQOY010000013.1 GCA_020427005.1 Planctomycetales bacterium | reverse complement strand
TAGCGTTGAAAATATTTGGCTTTGATAACTGTCGTTAGATCAAAGTCGCCGAACAATTTAAACACAGAGACACAGAGTACACGGAGAGTAAGGAGTTTATGTAGATTGTTGACCAGTCACGGACTGAGTAGCGCAAATTATAAGAGTCTGCACAAGAGAGGCTCAGTGACCTCTGTGCCTCAGTGTTTCCAATCTTTGTGAAATGGAACTTGCGTAGAGAACTGATAATGATGTTATCGAATAGCGTTGAAAATATTTGGCTTTGATAACTGTCGTTAGATCATGGCTTTGAAGATACTGAACACAGAGTTCCACAGAGTTCCACAGAGTTCCACAGAGTTCCACAGAGTTCCACAGAGTTCCACAGAGTTCCACAGAGTTCCACAGAGTTCCACAGAGTTCACGGAGGGTAAGGAGTTTGAATTGATTATTGAAAGGACAGGATTTGAGCCGCGCCAATAGCAAGAGTCTGCACAAGAGATTACTCAGTGGTGTCTCTGCGCCTCAGTGTTTTCAATTCTTGTGAATTCGCACTTTACTCAGATTTTTGTTTTTTGATCTTTGGCGGAATGCGAAAGTTTGGAAAACTCAAGCCTAGGGAATGGAGTCGAAGGCAGCATGTGTGTACGTAGCTATCACCAACGACCTATTCGAACACAGCGTCCCAGATTCACAGCATCTCAGATTTACCGCGTTCGAGGCTGGATCAATCATTGCGTCTTCGTAGCCCAACAGGCAAATAACGCTGTTTTCATGTGAAATGTAATTTAAACTAAGAACCATTGTTCAGCGCCGATCGGACGAATTGCATTCACTTTTAAAGGGTTTTCACAAATGACGGCACGCGTAACAGGTTCGTACATTCGGCTAGGCTTGATATGCTCTATTAGTTTTGGGCTATGCTTGAGCGCCACAAAACCAGCCTTGGTGTTGGCTCAGACGGAAGCACTGTCTGTCGAGCGTCCGAATATCGTTTTCTTCTTTGCCGATGATCAAACTACAAGCGTTTTGGGTTGTTATGGGAATGCTATCGCGAAAACTCCTCATATCGATAGCTTGGCGAAACAGGGGGTGCGCTTTCAGAATATGTTCGTTAGCCATTCCATTTGCTGGGTAAGTCGCACGACGATTTTGACCGGTTTGACGGGCCGTTCCTATGGAACACCCGGTGACCAGGAATTAGCACGACCAGAAGCCGTGGAAACCTTGTATTCAGATTTGCTGCGGAATGCAGGGTATCGAACAGGCTTCTTTGGTAAATGGCATGCCAAGATGCCGACAGGTTTCCGACCAGAGGAACACTTTGACGTTTATCAGGCCATAGGTCGTAATCCGTATTACAAAGTCCAACCCGACGGTACCTTACGTCATGAAACGGATTTGATTGTTGATCGTGGTATAGATTTCATTAGGCAACAACGTAAAGATCAACCTTTTGCGCTCAATATGTGGTTCAATGCGTGCCACGCGGAAGACGGGGATCGGCGGCCAGGGATTGGCCAATTCCCGTGGCCGCAGAGTACCGACGGGATGTTTGAAGACACGACTCTCGCGTCACCAAAATTGAATGCACCGGAAATCTTCGACGCGTTACCCGATTTCTTGCGTACAACCATCAATCGTGAACGGTTTTTTTGGCGATGGAATACGCCGGCAAAATACCAAGCAAACATTCGGGCCTATTACCGAATGGTCAGTGGCATCGACAACGCCATCGGTAGGTTTCTTACAGCTCTGAAGGATCAGGGATTTGCAGAAAATACAATCATTGTCTATTCGGCCGACAACGGCTACTACATGGGCAACCGTGGCTTGGCTGGTAAGTGGTCGCATTTTGAAGAATCGCTTCGAGTCCCATTGATAGTCATGGATCCTCGCGTACCAAACGCCCAACAGGGTCAAGTGACTGACGCGATCGCATTGAATCTGGATTTGCCTGCCACGTTCTTGAACTGGGCGGAAGTCGAAATTCCATCTCGATATCAAGGGCAAAGCTTGAAAGAGGTGGTTGAATCTGGAAAACCGGCACGCTGGAGAACAGAAACTTTTCACGAACATTTTGCCGTTCGTAATCGAATACCCGCATTTGAAGGCCTACGCAACGCGGAGTTCAAATATGTGCGTTATTTTGATCACGGAAATCACGAGTTTCTGCACGACTTAATCCATGATCCTGATGAGCTCCAAAACTTGGCACAAGATCCGAAGTACTCGGAAACACTGCTCGCCATGCGCGAGCGGACCGACCAGGAGGTTGAACGGTTGGGTGGCTCTTTAACACCTCCGACCGAAGATTTTAGAGCTTCGACAGAGCCGTACCCTGTGGCCAGCGCAGCAGTCGGCACCTCACCCGATGCTGAGGGGTTTGTAACCATTTTCAACGGACGAAACTTGGCAGGTTGGGAAGGGGATTCGAAGTATTGGCGAGTGGAGGACGGAGCGTTGACAGGCACTACCGATGGATCGTTACAATCAAACCGATTTATTACTTGGAAGGATTCCACCATTCGAAATTTTGAACTTCGCGTACAAGTAAAAATCAGTGCGGGAGGCAACAGTGGCATTCAATATCGGGGTCAGTCACGTCCCGAGTTGGGGTTGGATATTGTGAGTGGTTATCAATGCGATGTCGTCGCCGATAGGCCAGATTACAACGGAATGCTGTATGAGGAGCGTGGTAGGCGAATTCTGTCTCACACGGGTGAACAAGTCATCGTGGATGAGAGTGGCCAACCTTGGGTTGTAGGTACTTTTCCGGTGCACGAGTTTGAACCCGATCAATGGCACGATTATCGGGTACTAGTCGACGGAAACCATCATCAGCATTGGATTGATGGGCAATTGACAGCCGATCTTGTGGATTTTGATCAAGCGGGAAGAGCATTGGAAGGTGTGTTGGCAGTTCAAGTACACGTGGGACCAGCCATGAAAGTTCAGTACAAAAACATGCGCATCCGACATCTGCCTGATGCACAGCCCCTACTAGATCCAGCGCGTCATCCCATTCCTGCGACAGCGTATGGTGTCAAGCCGCAGGGAAGGCTACCGGCGGATTGGACGCCACCAATCTACGGTGATCGTTAACGCAATGCGGATCCCGCAATAGCGGCATGTTGAAGGACTCATCTCAGAATTGAACATTCTAGAGTCTCCATTGGTTTGTTGGCGATTCTGGCTTCCTAATGTGTATTAATCAAGGGAGGAGGGGCTTGTGACCAAGAAGGAATGGTATGTCTGATCGCATTGAACTCCCTTACCACTCTACCAGCACCGATGCTGCTCACAGTGTGCCTCCGAAGGGAGAACTGGGACCTTTGTTTGTTGCGGCAATAGCGGCCTTCGCAACTTATTTTTGCATGCATGGGTTTCGCAAGCCCTTTACGGCTGGGACATTCGCAAATGAACAATGGTTGCACCTGGGGCTTAAGTCAACTTTGGTAGTCGCTCAGCTTTTAGGCTACATGGCAGCTAAGTTTATTGGCATCAAAGTTATCTCCGAAATGCCGGCCAGAAACCGTGGTAGAGCGATCATCGGCCTGATTGTGATGGCCGAGCTAGCGCTTCTCGGGTTTGCCATCCTGCCAATACCATTGAAAATCATAGCCATGGTACTCAATGGCTTACCACTGGGAATGGTCTTTGGGTTGGTGCTCGCATATTTGGAAGGCCGACGTCAAACCGAAGCGCTTTCGGCAGCCTTGTGCGCCAGTTTCATCATGGCATCCGGTGTCGTCAAATCTATTGGCCAGTGGTTAATTGTTTCAGGAGGGATTAGCGAATACTGGATGCCTGCCATCGTGGGATGTTTGTTTTTCGCACCTCTTTTTGCATCGACTTGGCTGTTAAGTAAGACACCTCCACCCACAAGACAGGATATTGCCATGCGGGCTGCCCGACGGGAGATGACTTCAGCCGAGAGACGCAATTTTCTGGTTGCGTTTTGGCCCGGGCTGACCTTGTTAATCATTGTTTACTCTGCTGTCACCATTATGCGAACGGCCCGCGATGATTTTGCGGTAGAAATTTGGCGTGACATGGGAATGGCTGAGATGCCTTCTGTGTTCGCAATTTCTGAGTTTTGGGTAGCCATTCTGGTTACGGGCTTCCATGCTTTCATGATTTGGATTCCCAACAATATATCTGCCCTACGCTTGACAATAACTGCCATGTGCTTGGCATTTGCCTTGGTAATAATAGCTTCGATTGGTCAATCTGCTGGCTGGGTCTCTGCCATGACATTCATGGTTTTGTGCGGAATCGGTCTATATGTACCCTATGTTGCTTTCCATACGACAATCTTTGAACGTTTGGTTGCCATTTCTGATCGTCCAAGTAACTTGGGATTTCTAATGTACTTGGCAGACGCGATCGGCTACTTGGGTTATTCCACCGTCTTGATTTTCCGAAACACATTTCCCAATCCCAACGTCATACTGCCACAGTACCTAGGGACCCTGATATGTGGTTCAACCCTTTCAGTGATAGCACTCTTTCTAGCGGTAGCATACTTCATGCGTCGGATTGCGCCAAATTCTAGGCAGTGACGATACCTTAGCGTTTCTCGACCGTTTCACTTACTTGAAAATCAACAATGGTCACAATTACTGCTTATTAACCAGTGTCACTGGCAAGGAAGTGCAATTGAGTTAGCGGCAAATTGTGAAACACAGCAAAACCTCATTCGAGCTGGCTGGGTGCAGGCTGCATGTGAGCCTGGTGGGTGGCAACAAGCTGAGAGATTTGTGTAAGAATTTCCGGGTGTTCAGCAGATAGGTTGTATCTTTCGGATGGATCGTTTTCCAAGTGATAAAGTTCAGGCGGCTCACACTTCGTAAGCTGTCTAGGTTCTGTGCCATAGGAGCCCTGGATTTGATAATGCACCTTCCAAGGTCCATTGCGGACCGCCATCAATTCAAAGCCTCGATAATAGTACATTTCTTGCCGCGGGGTTGCCGGCTGGCCTAACATAACTGGACTGAGGTCGAAGCTATCCAGCGTGCGATCTGTGGGGAGTTTTGCGCCAGTCAGCGCAGCAAACGTGGCCATGAGATCTGTAGTACAGCCCAAAGCTGCGGTGGAGGTGTTGGCAGGAATGTGTTCCGGCCACCACATGATGGTTGGTTCTCTCATGCCACCCTCCCACGTGGTGCCTTTGCCTTCGCGCAACAGTCCTGCCGAGCCACCGTGTGATTTTTGGCTCAACCAGGGACCGTTATCGCTAGTAAAAACGACGCAAGTATTTTCGGCTTGGCCAGTTTCCCTAAGGACAGACAAAATCTGGCCAACGCTCCAGTCAACTTCTTCGACTACGTCGCCATACAAGCCACGCAAACTGTGGCCTTCAAACTCTGGACTGCGAAATAGCGGTACATGAGGCATGGTCTGTGCGAGGTACAGAAAAAACGGCTTGTTGCTTGGTCGTTGAATGAACTCCAACGCGGCCTCGGTATAGCGTCGAGTCAATGTTGTTTGATCCGCGGGCCGCTCAACAACCGCCGTATCACGCATGAGCGGCACGTTGAAGTAAGAACTTCGAGGCTCAAAAATCGCGGTGGCACCTTTGGGCGCTTCGGCTACACGATCCATGTCATTGGAATATGGGATGCCAAAGTAGCTGTCAAAGCCATGGGAAGTTGGGAGGAATTGAGGATGATGCCCTAGATGCCATTTGCCAACACAGGCCGTTCGGTAACCTGCATCTCTGAGCATTTCAGCCAACGTAATTTCGGAGCCTTGCAAGCCACCTTGGGAGTCCTGAAATAGGACGCGTCGATTGTTACTGCACATGCCGGTTCGAGGTGGCAATCGTCCAGTCATCAAGGCTGCGCGACTGGGGGTGCAAACTTCTGCGGCCGCATAGAACTGTAGCCAACGCATTCCTTCGCGTGCCATTTGATCCAGGTTGGGTGTCTTGATTGTAGGGTGACCAAAGCATCCCAAATCTCCGTATCCTAAGTCATCACAAAAGACAACGATGAAGTTGGGTGGCTGTGCAGCCTTCAGCCAGGAACTTGATCCGATGACCATGGCCAGAATCAGTATCCAGAGTCCAGCATTCTTACGTCGTTTCGTTAGGTGGAGGATGTGCATGGGAGGGTTGCCTTAGTGTGACAGTGCATAGGTAACGATGTTGATGCCCATGGGATAGGATTGTTTAACGCTAAAGCGTTCAAAAAACTCTTTGTCTTCTCCCTCACGCTCCCAGCCATCTTGTAAATCGTTGTTATGACAGATGAGCATCATCATGCGACCGTGAGCATCGTGAAGTCCAAAAAAATGAGGGGCATGGTCGTACTCGGTACCTGCAACGGGATGGTAAGTGACGCCATACCGTTGCCAAAAGTGGATGGCGGTAACCTGTGGTACAAAGTCGAAGTCATAGACCGTGTGAAAGATTTCATGCGACAAACTTAGTTCGACGGGTTCAAATTCTGGAAAGAGCCGTTTCAGTTGTTCGTGAAAGAGGTTCCATTGTATCGAGCCGAAGAATTCGTCACACATCATGAAGCCGCCGTTCAACAGATACCGCCTTAGTGCAACGACTTCCTCAGGCGTCCAGTCAACAGACTGAGGAGCTGCTAGAAACACAAAAGGGTAATCCACTAGTTTTGGGTCGGTTAGCTCCAGGGTAATTGGATTAGGATTTACTTGGATAGATGTGAGTTGATGTAGACGCCACGAAAAGTAAAAATCTGCATCCGGGTAGTCCGCAGTCCAGTCACGATTGGAGGACTGATTCCAACGTGGCGCCGTTTTGATACGCACGAACGTAAATACATCGTCGGCGAATCCTTCATCCGTCGACCACATCGGAAACTGGCTTCGATCAATTTGAGAAAAGTCCGCGCGGCGCCCTCCAAATTGCCTGCCACGCGGTTGTGCCAACGCAGCGTTCTGGAGCAATGCCACAGAAAGAATAATAGGGCATATCCATTGAAGGCCTCGTGATTTGTCCCTAAGTGGCATAGTAGCATCTCACAGAAAATTGTAGCGATCAGGAGATTGTAATTCCTAACCACTGCATTTTTCACCATCAAGCACTGGATTCTGACAAAGAACGGAAACTGAGATGAAAGTAGAGTAAGCCACGTTGACAGCTAACGTTGCTAGGCAGAACCAAAACTCAGGATTAGGTATCTGTTTTAGTCGCACCGCGAGGGGAATTCACGGAATTCTATCCATTGGTGTACTTCTAGTATGGTACCTCATTAGTTACAAACAGATGGCAGAATATGTTTTCATTAACAGCATATGGTCGTTGATATCAGAGAGTGTTTAGGAAGTCAAATCTCAGAGGGAAGAGCAAATGAAACCGCCACGACCATACACAACCGAAGCGCGTTCGAAAATTGTGGCCACCATTGGACCGGCAAGCCGCGAAATGGAAACATTGGTGGAACTGGTTGAGGCCGGTGTGGACGTTTTCCGTATCAATGCCGCTCATGGTTGTCAGGCGGATTTCGATGAACTCCTAAGTCGCATACGCAAGGTTCGCGAAATTACAGGTTATGCTGTGGCCGTGTTGCTGGACCTTGCCGGTCCGAAAATTCGCCTAGGGCAACTCAAAGATGAGGCCCTGCAAGTTGAAATTGGTGATGAATTGGTATTCATCCGCGGCGATGAATGTCAGCAGCCGCAGGAACTTTGTAGTACTTATCCAAGGTTGGTGGATGAAGTATCGGTTGATGATCAAATTATGTTGGCAGATGGTACGATCAGCTTGCAAGCTATCTCCAAAAATACCGACTCAGTTCGTTGTAAGGTGCTGACGAGTGGTATCATTCGATCCCGCCAAGGGATCAACTTACCAGGGGTGAAACTCAGTGTCACTGCCATGCGTAAAGAGGATGTCGACAATGCCATATGGGCTGCCAAAAATGACATCGATTTCATCAGTTTGAGTTTTGTACGTACCGCTCAAGATGTGGCTTCGCTAAAGAATTTGTTGACATCCTTGGAGTCGGCGGCGCTCGTGATAGCTAAGATCGAAAAACGTGAAGCCCTGGATCAATTGGAGGACATCGTACGGGCTGCAGATGGAGTTATGGTTGCCCGAGGTGATTTGGGGGTAGAGATTGATGTTGCTCAAACTCCAGTGGCTCAAAAACGGATCATTCAAGTTTGTCGTGAACAGTTGAAACCGGTGATTGTGGCCACGCAGATGTTGGAGAGCATGCATGCCAATCGAAGGCCGACCCGAGCAGAGGCGTCGGATGTGGCCAACGCAGTTTTGGACGGTGCCGATGCATGTATGCTTAGCGGGGAAACTGCGATTGGGCAATTTCCGGTCGACGCTGTAAGCACGATGAATCGCATCATGTTATACGCTGAGCAACTTATTCCCGCAGAGCCTTCGCGATTGCGTGTTGCTCATTTGGAGCAAGTACATCCCATTACGGCAGCAGTGACATACAATGCCTCCAGCATTGCTGAATCCATAGGGGCCAAGTTGGTTGTGGTAGCCAGCCGATCCGGGGGCACGGCTTGGGTCAAGAGTAAGCAACGTAGCGTCATACCTACGCTTGGGATCTCAGATAATCCAGTGGCCCTCAGGCGGATGAGTTTGTTTTGGGGGATCATGCCGCTCAAAGTGGATGCCATTGAAGGGCCCCAGCAGCTAATGGATGTAGTCACCGCATGGGGGCGGAATAATAAAATGTTGCTTCCGGGAGATCGTGTGGTCTTTGTGACGGGTACTGGAGTACTGGAAAATGCCCACAATACGCTGGTGGCGTTCGAAGTACCCGCGTAATAATGTCACTTGCATGGTTGTGATATAGAACAGACTAAAAATGTGGACGACTGGAGTCTCTCAACTGGGCTTGCTTGTTTTTTACTAGCTGAAGAAGTTTTGACTCATGTTGAGTCCACCATGCAACTGAGTCTTCACGTGTCCACTTAAATTTCAAGCTGAGTTTTTCAAGCTCCCGCAAAAGTGAATGCATGCCTGACGGCCTGGCGGCTGGTTCCACAGCTAGGCATACGCTCAATAAGCCGCCAAATTCAATGACGGATGGTGGCAGGTCAAGGGTCTCGATACCAGGCTGTTCATGCAAGCTTTCACCTAAAGTAACCAGAGGAGGCAACTGTGCGGTAAGGAGGAAGTAGGCTAATGCTCCAATGGAGTATACATCAACTCGGGGATCTGCCAGCCAGGGGGAATTCAATCGTTCAGGTGCTAGAAACCGCGGCGTACCAACTACCACTCGAGTTTGAGCGGCCGTGTGAGAAACGCCGGGCGCAAATGCTTTTACCAAACCGTAGTCGAACAGTTTGACAAAATCGGGCTCTCCTCCGCGATTGCAAACCATGACGTTCTGTGGCTTGATATCGCGGTGCACCACGCCGGCTTGATGGGCTTCATTTAGCGCCCTGCAAAGCTGTTTCAATATGAAAATACAACGTCCGGGTACAACGGGTCCGGCGTATTCTACTAACTGGCCTAAGTGGGCGCCTTGAATGTATTCCATGGCGTAATAGAACAACCCATCTTTATTTCGACCGAAGTCATAAATAGAGATCGTATTAGGGTGAGTCAGTTGGCTTGCCAATTGGACTTCACGTTCAAATCGAGTAATGACGCTAAGATCCTGGCCATCGCGAGTAAGTACTTTGACGGCAGATTGTCGGCATAAGAGAGCATGTTCGGCTAGGTAGACGCGTCCCATCCCTCCTTCGCCGAGCAGTTCTTGAATTCTGTAAGGTCCGGCTTCATTAACGTCTAGGGATTTGCGACCAGAGAAATTCGAGGCCGATGTGGCAATGGTAAGCCCTATCAAGCCGACTGAAAACAGTACGGCCACGGTACCGAAAGCGTTACGTAAAACCGTATCAAGCGCATAGCTACTAGAATAATCCTCCTCAAAGGCGAGGGCAACTTCGTGGTCGGGAAGCCAGCGCCAAGCACCAACAACTTGTTGTCCAACGTAATTTCGATACCCAGCGACATCGATTCCATCGCTTCCGGAGGTCGCTTGACGGGCCAGGAGAGTGGGCGGCCAAGAGTCGGGAGAGGTAACCGACTCTTTCCCAGTAAGTAAATTGATACCCGGGTCACGCACCATTATGTGGAAGTCGTCTACGTTGGGTTCAGTGATTCCAAGACTGTCGAACTGTTCTTCATAGCGGCTGGCAGTCAGTAATTCGGCGTGTGAGCTGAGAAAATATACTTCACAGGTGGTGTTCATTTCCCAGTTGGACAACAAGGAAATAAACTGATCGTCCATTTCCGAGTCTGATAGCATTAAAGCGGCTACGATTGAGCCTCGTGAATCCTGAATGGGAACAATCGCGAAAGTGAAACCGCCGCTTCGACAAAGTTTGACTAACTGTTGTGCGTTGAACTGAGTAAAAAGCCGAGGAGTCCCCTTCATGACAGGTGCAATTAAGGCAGCATCTTCAGGAGCAACGAAATTCGCCAACTCAATGGCTTGCGACAAGGCTCCAGAGTGCGCCACGGTCATCAAGCGGCGGTCCCAGATCCGAAAGCAGACGTCGCTACCGGCCAAGTCCTTTAGGGCGTCTGCAATTTTTTCACTATGGTTGGAGGCAATTAATTGATATCGCAATTCCGTTTCGTCGTGCGGAGCATCTTGAATTGATTTTACTAATTCTCGGATGGGTTCCAGGACGCTCGGATGTTGGCTCCATGCCAGAGCACGATCGATTTGTATCTTTTCCCACTGCCGGAACTCGGTAAGGTGATGATTTACTACGGACGACAAACGCTGGGCAATTCGAAGTTCCAGCTCTCCATGTACTGCTTGTAAGGCCCACACGATAATAATAGTCGCTAACAGCACGAACGGCACAGAGATAAGTATGGCTTTTAGAGGTTCTCGCAACCAGCTGGACGAGCGAGACTGGAATGTCGTACTCAAAGTGGAGCGTGTGCGGATCTTGCGCTCGTGCGAAGGTACAATCAGGGACTTAGCAGTGTGATATTCTAAGAGCGACCGGACTTCATTTGCCAATTCGGGAGAGAGCGCGCTAAGCTCAGACAGTCGCACTTCCCGCTGAGCTTCTGGTGCGTCGACAAGCCGAACGAACTCGGACTTGGCAAGTTGATACAAATCTTCCGTCAACTAAGTTCATCCTGTGAATCGAACCATCGGCGCAGCCAGGCTTTGGCCATCGTCCAATCGGCTTCTATGGTGCGTTTGCTTAGCGAGAAGTGTTCCGCAATTTCAGCCACGGTCATACCACCGAAAAACCGCATTTCTACTATTTGTGCTTGCCGATTGTCCAGCTTGCCAAGTTCGGTAAGTGCCTCATCGACAGCCAGAACATGTTCGCAGGAAGCGGGGGAAATGGCATCCCAGTCTGCCAGGGCTTGTCGTCCCAAAGAGCCTCCGCGCTTTTTTCGCTTTCGATACCTTGCCTGGTCCACAAGAGCTCTGCGCATATTTGTCGCAGCCATGGCAAAAAAGTGAGTGCGAGAAAATTCCTTGCTATCGGCCGATGGCAGTCGCAAGTAGGCTTCGTGTATGAGAACAGTTGGGGACAACGAAACGGTATTGCTTTCATTTCTGAGGTAGGAGGCTGCCAGTCGATGAAGGTCATCATAGAGACGTTGCATCCACTCCTTGGAGGCGTGGTTTTGCAAATTGTTCAATTCAGTTGAATCGGGCATTTCCATGGGCCTAATGACAGTGAAACGCAGCGTGAAAATTCGATCCACCACAACTTTTGAAAAAATCTGCGGACATGGCTCGCCGCTGACGCGATTGGTTGTGGAGGCGAGATTTGTACAAGCCTCACCTGGATTATTCAATTATCGAGTGCAACGTGAAGTTCTATATTGTTGATTACGACGCTACCTCCCTGGTCGCTTGGCGAACAGCTGCCGCCGATGAGCCTATTGTTATCGTGGAATCCCAGACCCTTGATAATACTGTTCATACCCAGGATTCGCCAAGTGTTGTGATCGTGGATAGATCCCCCCTTGGGGATGGTTATCGAGATAAAGTTCATAGACTGTGTGCCGAACGCCCACATCAGGCTGTAGTGGTTACGGGGGCTCAATTTGGCGTTGTTGACGCAGTTGAATTGATGCGGTGTGGTGTCACTTGGGTATTTGAAAAGCCGCTAAGCGTAACAAAAATCGTTCGCAGTCTACCAGGAATTCTTCAAGCTTCGCAGGCCGCAGCGACCAATGTAAACGAATATAAGGGGCTCAAAGCTCTATTTGACGACCTGAGTTCCCGCGAATGCGATGTGCTGGATTGTGTGCTGGAGGGTATTCCTAATAAGGAGACGGCCGCTCGCCTAAACGTCAGCATTCGTACGGTTGAGTCACGTCGAGCCAAAGTGTATCGCAAGTTACAGGCCAAGTGTGTAGCGGAGCTGGTGAGGAAATTTGACCGCTTAGCATTGCTGAAACGAGTTTTTGAATCCAACGAGGCGAACCAATCGTCATCGGGAGATGTCCAAGTTTAGCCAACATTTGCCTTGAGTAGCCAGGGATAGGTGTCAATCAGTGTGAAGTAGTATACCTCGCCTCAAACAAGTAAGGGAAACTGCTCGCGGCGCCGATAAATCAAGCGGATCTTTGTAGAGAAGTCAGGCATTTGGTCATTTTGGAATTCGAGTATCCCAGAGACAGTAACTATTGACGGTGACACCGCGGCGGGGTAATCTGCTAGTTCTTATACTAACTATTTTTCGTGATTGACATGCGAACAAACCTCCTTAGCAATTTCAACCTACTTCGACTTGCTCTCGCCAGGTGCGAGCATTAGGGGGCACATTCCATAGTTTTAAATGAAATAGACCCCGAGGCTCGAGAGTGCTTCGGGGTTTTTTTATTTTTTGTGCGTAAGGAACTACTCAGTGGCAAAATACGTCTCCTTCACACCCATCGAGCTGCCGGATCGACAGTGGCCAAACGCTCGGCTGAATAGATCACCGATATGGTGTTCGGTTGATTTGCGCGATGGCAATCAAGCGTTGATCAATCCAATGGGCGGTGCCAAGAAAATGGAGATGTTTCGCACGTTGCTGCGGATTGGATTTAAAGAGATTGAGGTCGGTTTTCCAGCAGCATCTGAAACAGATTACAGCTTTCTCCGGGAGCTAATAGAGGGAGGACATATACCGGATGGCGTGACGATCCAGGTTCTAACTCAGGCTCGCGAGCATTTGATCGAACGAACGTTTGAAGCGATTCGAGGTGCCAAATGTTGCATTGTTCATCTTTATAACTCGACGTCTGAATTGCAGCGTCGCGTAGTATTCCGAGCTGATAAAGCCGAAATAACTAAGATTGCAGTCGAGGGAGCGCAGTTGATTCACGGATTGGCGAGAAGTTTTCCTGCTGGCAGTGTTCGATATCAATACTCGCCTGAGAGCTTTACAGGGACTGAGATTGACTATGCAGTCGAAATATGTGAAGCAGTTTGCGAACAGTGGCAACCGACGCGCGACAATAGGGCAATCATCAATCTGCCTTCGACGGTCGAATTGGCGACTCCCAATGTGTATGCGGATCAGATTGAATTATTTTGTAGGCGTTTTCGATACCGCGACCGAACCATTATCTCCTTGCATACTCATAATGATCGTGGGACGGGTATAGCCTCGTCGGAACTAGGAATGCTGGCGGGGGCAGATCGAGTCGAAGGTACGTTATTCGGTAACGGAGAACGGACAGGGAACCTCGATATCGTTACCATGGCTCTGAACTATCTGACTCAGGGCATAGACCCAGGACTCGACTTCTCTAATCTAAAAGAAATTCGCCGGATCGCGGAATTCTGTACCGAGTTGAAGGTACCTGAACGCATGCCGTATGCAGGCGATTTGGTGTTTACTGCATTTTCAGGCTCACATCAGGATGCAATTAAGAAGGGCTTTGAAGCCATGCGCGCTAGCGGCCAAGAGCGATTCGAAGTGCCGTACTTGACAATTGATCCGGCCGATATTGGTCGCCAATATGACCCCGTCATTCGCGTCAACTCTCAATCAGGCAAGGGGGGAGTAGCGTTTCTTATTGAAGAGGAATTGGGGTTCCGACTGCCACGTCGCCTGCAGGTTGCATTCAGCAAAATTATCCAGCAGATAACGGACAATACTGGGCGAGAAATCGCGCCACAAGAAATTAGCGATAAATTCGTCGCGACTTACGTAGACCCACCGTG
The DNA here is from genome assembly GCA_020427005.1 of Planctomycetales bacterium. GTDB lineage: Bacteria > Planctomycetota > Planctomycetia > Pirellulales > Pirellulaceae > Aureliella. Next base: position 52,346 of record JAGQOY010000013.1, on the reverse strand, counting down.
TACATTGGCGTACAAGTCTCACAAGCCGATCGATTGCCCGGATGATGATCAGGAAAGATTTGAGTTTTCTGTCACTTATAAAAATCAGCCATGCGTCATAGAAGGGCAGGGCAATGGTCCACTAGATGCATTTGTACATGCGCTGACTCTACAGTATGGCTTGGCGTACGATATCTTGGATTATCAAGAGCACGCATTGGAAGCTGGTAGTGATAGTTCAGCCGTCGCATATGTCTTGGTAAAAACACCCGATGGCAATGAATTGTTTGGTGTTGGTCAGCACAAGTCGATCATCAAGGCGTCCTTGCGAGCCCTTGTCGCCGCCATGAATCGTGGTTTACACCATGCAATGCCAAAAGAGTAGTAGACATTTTACTGCAGTAATTCATGAACTGCTGGATGGCTGAAGTTCAAGTTGGTGGCGACGCTTTGCACATCATCATGGTCTTCGAGTGTCTCTAACAATTTTAAAACGCGCTGGGCTGTCTCGGTATCCACATCAACGGTGGTTTGAGGAATGCGAGAAATTTCCTTAATGTCGAGTGGAATTTTAGCCTGCTCAAAGGCATCTGCTATTTCCGTAAGGTGTTCCGGTGCGGTGAAGATTTCAATGCGCCCCGACTCTATCTGAACATCGTCTGCGCCGTGCTCCATAGCAATTTCCATGGCGCGTTCTTCTTGCTCGGCAGTGGCATCGAACGCAATGAGCCCTTTGCGTTCAAATAAATAGGCTACACAGTTGGTGCCACCCAAATTACCCCCATGAACATCGAAGATCTTACGAATTTCGGGAGCGGTCCGATTGCGATTATCTGTCATGATTTCGCACATCACAGCGACTCCCCCTGGACCATAACCCTCGTAGAGGATCTCTTCAACATTTCCTCCATCCAACTCGCCAGTGCCTTTCTTGATGGCCCGTTCGATATTGTCTTTCGGTAGGCTGACCGCTTTTGCATCTAGAATCGCATTTCTGAGCCTTGCATTGGCCGCAGGGTCGCCGCCGCCCAATTTTGCAGCCACGATAATGGCTTTGGACAGCTTAGACCACAACTTGCTCCGTTTGCTATCGACGGCAGCTTTCTTGTGTTTTATTCCAGCCCAATGCGAATGTCCTGCCATGACGTAGCCTGTGAAATGCTTGAATGCTCAATTGTTAAGAAAATAATTTTGCAACTTAGCGCGGTTTGCGTTTGGTAGTTTTCTTGACGGGAGCTTTTTTTGCAGGTTTGGACTTAGGCGGTGAAGTTTTCTTCTTGCTCGACTTCTTCACCGGAATCGACTTGCTGGCAGTCGCCGACTTGGTCTTGGCAGCTTTCTTTGTAGTCTTGGCCCTTGCACCGGTCTTCTCTGCGGCCTTAGGCGTCGGTGTCGGTTTGGCAGTAGGCTTTTTGGGTTCGGGTGCGCCAGCGTCCTTGAGGATAGATCTTACTGCCTTGTTGGAAGGTTTGAGATGGGCTTCTACAGCCAATTGATGAAGGCAAGACGTGAATTGTTGTCCCTTGGATTTTGAAATCGTACGTTCCAAACCGGGAACCTGACCACTTTTGGCTTCGTTCTCACTAACGATTTCAGTTGCCAAAAAAATATTCATGATGGAATTGCTGATTGGAATGGCGTGCCCGCCCAAAGCATTTTGAATCGTGTAATTCAATACAAATCGGGTTATTCCGGACAGTTTCTCAAGTTCCTGGATGGCCTTACCTTGGTTCATCTTGATTAGATCGTCCAAGTCGTAGCTGTAACGCGTTTCGAAAATGGACTGCAGGTTTTTTTTCACCCGTATGGCGGCCGCCGATGGATTGGGGAGGTTGTGTAGTGTTTCACACAATTCGGTAACGGTGGTAACGCGAACTTCATTCCAATCGAAGAATGATCCGTGTAATCGGTGAAAGGCCTCATCCGCCGCGTCATAACGAGCGTCTTCCAGGCAACATGCGTAGATCAAATGCTCCAACAAGGTTCGGTCATCGGGAGCAGGGATAGGTGTGAAATGTTTGGAAACAACTTTCTGCAACAACAGAATTCGGTCGCCGCGATTCTTGCTCATGTTCGGGTCAATTCACAGATCAAAAAAGGTAGGGTTGAGTTCCAAACGCGTATGGATTGTCAAATTCAATCTGGGGCTTGTTGGCCGTCAGTTTGACCTTCCGTATCCGGGGCCTCGTCGGGATGATTTTGGTCCCTTGCTGCAGCCAGCTCTTCCCGCTCGCGCGCTAGCTCGGTCAAAATGCGTCCCACTTCCAGGCTCTTCTTAACACCTTCGTCAATTTCAAAACTGAGGCGGGGAGTGTAACGTGTATCGATCCGCTTTGCGACCTTGGACTGTAAGAAACCGGCTGCGTTGGCGAGTCCACGCAAGCACAAGGCCTGACGTCCCTCGTCCCCCATGATGCTCACGAGGACCTTAGCGGTTCGCATGTCGGGAGCCACTTCGACGCCAGTTACCGTAACGTTTTGTACACGGGGGTCGCGAATCTCGGTTAGGATGGCCATGCTGACAACTTCGCGAATTGCCTCAGCGGCCTTCAGTAGTCTACGACTGGCCATTTAACGTTGCTTCCCATAGTCATTGGAGTTTGCCGACTTGCTTATGCTTGAGTTATTCGAGCTTGCGAGCGACCTCTTCAATACGATAGGCTTCAAGAACATCATCTTGCTTAAGGTCATTAAATCCAGCGAGTTTGATACCACACTCCATACCGCGAGGAACTTCCTTGACATCGTCTTTATGTCGTTTCAGAGAATCCAAAGCATAGTCACCAATGATTCGGCTATCGCGACTCACACGGATCCGACAACCGCGTTCGATACTACCTTGCATGACGTAGCAACCTGCCACCGTACCGACACGTGTAATGGTAAACGTTGTCTTAACAAGTGCCCGTCCTAGTTCCACAATGCGCTCTTCTGGACGCAGGCGGCCTTCGACGATGGCGCGAATATCCTCCGCCAACTTGTAGATAATATCGTAACGCCGAATTTCAACGTTGCGTTCGTCGGCGAGTGAACGAGCTGCTTCATCGGGGATTACGTTGAAGCCGACAATCACCGCTTGAGAGGCGCTTGCTAGCGTTACATCGGCGACGCTGATACCTCCTACGCTCTTTTGCAAAACTCGCAATTCAACTTCAGGATGTTCAAGTTTCGATAATTCTTTTTCGATAGCTTCCAAACTACCCCGGGCATCTGCACGAATAATTAAATTCAACTCGACTCGTTCTTCGACTTTGCCTAGGCGGCCACTCTGTAGCAATTCCTGGAATGTCTCAAACGAAACTTTCGGCGAAGTGCCGGAAAGTGATTGACTGCGTGATTGCGCAGATCGACTCTCCGCCAGTTCCCGAGCTTGAGCAATATCACTTAGCACATGGAATCGATCACCGGCTCCGGGAGGGCTGTCCAAACCGGTAATGTTTACTGGCGTTGACGGACCGGCAGATGTCAATTGAATATTTGGATTTAACGTATCGTACAAAGCCTTGACTCGACCATGGCTGCTACCGCAGACCACAATGTCTCCGACTTTCAAGGTGCCGTTTTGCACGACGACTTTGGCGATCACGCCTTTGTCGGCCGCCTGTTCGGCTTCCAAGCAAACGCCCAATGCAGGGCGATCTGGATTAGCCTTGTAGTCATTCAGTTCGGCGACGGTCAGCAAGGTCTCCAGAAGTTCATCCATGCCCTGACCCGTGATTGCACTTGTGTGAACCACTTCTACGTCACCACCCCACTGGCTTGGTGTCAGACCATGTTCCGTCATTTGAGTTAGGATTCGATTGGGGTCGACGCCCGCTAGATCGATCTTGTTCAAAGCAACAACAATGGGTACGTCCGCCGCTTTGGCGTGGCTAATGGCCTCTTCGGTCTGTGGCATGATGCCGTCGTCGGCAGCCACTACCAAGACCGCAATATCTGTGACATTAGCACCTCGAGCTCGCATTTCGGTAAATGCTTCGTGACCGGGAGTATCAACAAAGGCCACGGTTCGGCCACCTTTTTCGACTTTATAAGCGCGAATATGTTGAGTAATCCCACCAGCTTCGCCGGTTACAATGCGAGTGCCGATCAGGTAATCAAGCAGCGAAGTCTTGCCGTGATCGACGTGGCCAAGAAACGTCACGATCGGCGGCCGAGAAACTAACGATTCTTCAGGGTCAACTGAATTCTCAATGGAGTCGATTAGACCTTCTTCGAGCGACTGCGGTTGACGGAATTCTAGATCCACTCCCAGCTCGACAGCTAGCATTTCGGCTAACTCTGGATCCAAATTCGCGTTGATGGTCACACCCTTGCCCATTTGCATCAACGTCCCTAAAACGCGTCCGGCGGGGACTCCGGCGGCTTCCGAGAAGCTACGGATTGTACATGGTAATTCCAAAACGGCTTTTTCCTTTCTGGGGGCAGCGGTGTTCGTACCGCGACGTGTGAGGCGTTTGCTGGAGGAACGATCGCGTGAACGCCGATCTTCTTCGCCTCCTTCATCTGCCACACGAGTCTTGCGGCGTCGTTCAGCACGAGCAGCGACAATGCCGGACGTACTTCGCTTGCCACGTCCTGAGCCGTCATCTTCCTCCTCGTCCTCACGGCGTCCTTTGGCCTTATCGGCGGCAGCCTTGAACTTGCTCAAGCCACCTTGGCTAGGAACCGCAGTTTTTCCGCCACGACCAGCCTTAGCAGCTGCACTCTCGGCCGCCTGCTGCTGCTCAAGTTCCTCGAGCGGAGCCTTCATGCCCTGTTTATGACCCGTAATCGCACTTCGCGTGAGCCTAATTTCAGGTCGCTGTGGAGCCGGCTCGTTGGACTGCGGAGGTGGGGCTTGGGGGGCACCCTTGGGAATCTTTGCCAAATTGATAACTGGTTCGCGTTTTTGAGGTGGCCGCTTGCGGTCATCTACCCTCTTTTCGTCACTCTTTTTCCCATCGCCGCGGCGAGCATCGAGTACGCGGACTCGTCCTGCTGTGGCCGAGGGGGGAGCAATGTAATCGTCCCGAGTCAACCGGCGCGTAGGGGTATTCGCTGGTGCCGCAGGAGGTTCGGGGCTCGGAGGTTCGGCCGTGACCGCACGATTGGTTGCAGACAACGGGCTGGCCGGAGGCAATTCGGACGCTGGGACTTCGGGAACAGGGGCAGCAGGTGAAACAGTTTCGAATTCTGGCGTCTTAGCAACCGGCCCTGTTGCGGGCGGCGACTTGAGAATAACCGAAGCCCGATGCTCCTGGATGGGTTCTCTTATTGGGGTGTGCGATTGTTGGGGAGGTGGAGGTGCCGCAGGAGGCTCGCTGCTCTTGAAGTAACGCTCAATGCGTTCTACTTCATCATCCTCAAGGCTAGCAAGCGCAGAACCTTTGTTCTGAATGCCAATTTTGGTACAGATATCAACCAATTCTTTACTGTCAATCGCTAGCTCTTTTGCTAGCGCGTAGATGCGTTTCGGCACGTGCTAATTTTCCTAAGGACAAAACTAAAAAGGTGTTCGGACTAGACCAACGCCCTCTTTGGCTGGCGTGGTGCGCTGACACGACCACCTTGCGCACGTGGAGTGTCATCTACATAGCCACGCCCTCCCAAAGCAGGTGCGTATGCCACAGGGAAACATGGTGAAATCGCGAGCGACTTCGCTGCCGACCAGAAGGTTAAATCTGATCGGTGGCATTGGTCTGATCCATATCTTCCTCTGGAGTATTATGGGAACCAGCGGGATCTACCGCCGGGTTTTGTTCATCTGCTAAATATTCAGCTGTTGGTTGTTCGTCTTCCATTGATTCGTTTACTTCCGAATCGCTTACTTCCATGTCAATTACCGCGACGGAAGCAGAATCCGAATTCAGCTCGGAGGTGCCTCCGTCAGAAGCTTGAGCTAATCCAGCAGCCTCTTGTTCCTTCTTGAGTCTTTTTTGTTCCTCGGCAACGCGTTCGGCTTCCTCGACTCGCTCATCTGCTTGCTCGACGATAGCGTCGACCTGGTCTTGCGTCAGTCCACCCATCTCCATCAGGGCATCTGGCTCGATGAAGGATAAGTCATCGTACGACAAATACCCTTGTTCTACCAGCCGCTGAGCAAGATCTTCGTTCATTCCCTCCAGTTCCATGAAAGCTGTCACGGCCTGATCAATCAGCTTTTCGAGCTCGCCGGCTGTCATAATCTCAATATCCCAGCCCACAAGCTTGCTGGCCAGGCGAACATTCTGTCCATATTTTCCAATGGCCTGGGAGAGCTGATCGTCTCGAACCAGCACGATAGCTCGCCCTATCATATCGCACAGTAGAACCTGCTCGACTTCCGCTGGTTGTAGCGCACTTGGTATGAGAACCTGTGGATCGTCACTCCAGCGAACGATGTCAATCCGCTCGCCGGCCAGTTCGCTGGTAATGTTCTTGATCCGATTACCACGGACGCCCACGCAGGCACCGACGCAGTCAACGCGTTGATCGGAACTGCTCACCGCCACTTTGCTGCGATGTCCAGGCTCGCGGCTGATAGCTTTGATCTCTATCACACCTTCAGAAATTTCCGGGATCTCTTGTTCAAATAGCCGCTGCACCAGCTGCGGTTTGGTGCGACTCAGGATTACCTTGACTCGATTGCCAGCCGCCTTTACCTCATAGACCACTGCCCGAATGCGGTCGCCATTGTGGTAGGATTCACCGCTGATTTGCTCGCCGCGAGGCAAAATTGCTTCCATATTGCCAAGCTGAACGGTAGTGACGCCCCGTTCGCTGCGCTGAACCGTACCGGTTACGAGCTGACCAACTTGGTCGTGAAATTCGTCAAGCAGAGAATCTCGCTCTGCTTCTTTAATTTTTTGAATGATGACCTGTTTGGCAGTTTGGGCCCCAATCCGTCCAATTTCGGCCTGATCCAGTTCCTGACCATCGCAAGTTGCGACGATGTGACCATTGTGACGATCAATGGCTACTGTGATTTCACTCTCTTCTCCGCGAAACTTCTTGACAGCAGTCTGCAAAGCAGATTCGATAGCCGTAAACACGACCTCGCTGTCGATATTTTTTTCGCGGTGCAGCGAATCAACAAGTCTTAGTAGTTCGGATGGATTCATGCGTCGGATTTTGATTTTGGCAGCAGCGCGACGGTCCGTGGCCTGGGAGTCCAGACCGACTGGAGCGTTGCGCTCTCCGGAATCAGAGCGCCTTTGAGTTTATTTGTGATCTTGGGACCACAGTCAAAGCGACGCAAGCCATAACAAAATCGGCGGACACAGCTACAGAACCGACCACGCATGAGTACGTTCGGTCATGAATCCGACAATGGTACTTTTCTACGAAAACGGTGTCAACGCAAGTAGGTCCCAGGGCCGCGCAAAGTTTTAAGATAAGCCGCCGCCTCCGCCAGAAACTCGCCCTTTCTTTTCAATCGCTATAGCACTTCCGCTCATGATAGCAATGTTGCAGCCAGCCCGCTTTCCGAGACCAAGCCACGGAGATCGCGACAACTTGGGAGTTGCCTAGCAAGTGACCAGACGAAGTGTAACCAAATGAACTTGGGGTCGTCCAATATGTAGCTAGATGCAACTTACCCTCCCGAACTTCGCGAAGTTTTGGAAGGGTCGAAATTCCTCGCTCGGGGCCGCAATTCCACGCCTGGAAATGCCTGAATAACCTCCCTTTTCTTCTCCTTAATACCTACTCCTTGATGACCTACTCCCTTTTTTTCCGTTTACTTCTACTTCTACATCACCAACTTTTTCTTTTTTGACTCTTGTCTCCTGCACAATTCCTTCATTTTCCTGGCCCCCGCAAGTCGCGCTGCACTATTCCTGCTCCACCCGAGTTCCAAAAAAACAATTGTGTCAGGCCCAAAAATCCTGTCATTTTTTTCATCTGTCCAACAAAATCCGTTCTATTTGTGACCCAAGAATCCCCTGAAAAGGTGTGCCATCAACAGCTTTTTCCTCATAGTTTGTGGGTGGCACCGAACAGGAACTTACTCCGACAGGATTCATTGACTTCAAAACGTACGTAACGCCAGTAGGTCTTAAGGGATTGTGGTCTGAGCTTGAAGAGCTGCCCAATGGCAAAAATGAAGCGGCAGCTAAGGGCGACGTAAACAAAGGGAATGGCCCGTCGTAGAGTCTTGCCACCCACGCACTAGGCGAGGCGTAGCTTACGCAGCTTTGGCAATGGCCAATGCTGCGGCTTGTCCTTGAGGAGTAAAACTGCAGTGAAGAAAGGCCTCTCCCGGCGAGCCAAAATCTTGTAGGGCCGGAAACGTAGCCTCCGCGCATGGGTTCTTTAAGTTGCGGATGGGAAATAGAGTCCCGGCGTGCATCGCCAAAACGCTGCTGATCAATTCGACAGCTGATGCGCCGGCCCCAAGGTTGCCGAAGTAGCTCTTGGCTGCTGTGACCGGGATTTGCCGCGACATCAGGACATCTGAAATTGCTAGAGCTTCGGAGGCATCTGCTTTTGTACTGCTCAGACCATGAGCATGTAGGTGCCAGGCGGAAGGTAATCGCCCTAGCGACGAGGTTTCGGCGGCTCTTAGTGCTCGGCCGACCGCGAGTCGCAAATAGTCACGGTTTTCATTTGTATTTGGTCCGACCATGGCTGCCCCTTGGCCAATCACCTCACCCCAAATTTTTGCGCCACGTCGATCGGCATGTTCCCAGGATTCCAGCATCAAGGCACCAGCTCCCTCGCCTACTGCCATGCCATCTCGACTGACGTCGAACGGGCGGCTCATGGTGGTTGGATCAGCCTGTTCACTGGCGACTTGATCGGTAAGGTAAATATGCGTCGTACGCAATGGATGGATTCGGCTGCCGGTTGCACCCACCAACATGACGTCGGCCGTGCCTCGGCGAATAATCGAGCTTGCCTCAGCTACCGCCAAATTCATACTGGCTTCGCGCACCGTAAGCGAGTTATTGGTAGCGCGGAAATCGTTGTAAATTGAAACGTGACTATTGGGCATATTGGGAAGATACTTCAACAGCCAAAGCGGGTTCACTTTGCTTAGCCCGTGTTTCGGCCAGTCCAAAATATCTACCTTGCCGGATGCTGCCCGGCAAGCACGGATTCCGTCCGCATATTCTTCTGGTCGAGTGAGGATATAGTCTGCGCCGAAAAGGCAACCGCACCGTTCCGGGTCACGATCCTCTCCTAAACCGCTGTGTTGCAGTGCGCGCTGGGCAGCCGCTACTCCCATTTCAATTTCGCGGCACATCACCTTCATATTTTTTTTGATGGCTCGCTGCAATGACTTGTCTAAGTCACCATAGTCTTCTATGGCACCTGTGAACTCAGTTGCTTCGGCTCCTGAGCGAAACGGAAGGTCATCCATCGGCAAACTCTTAATGGGTGAAATGCCGGACCGACCATCCCGGAGGGCTTCCCAAACAGATTCTGGGGTAAGGCCAAGTGGGCTTATCACACCCATGCCAGTAATGACAACTCGTTTCGTACTTGGGGTCATAATGTCAAAAATTGTGTTAAGTCGATAATCGTTCGCGAGTTTTTATGTTTGCTCTAACTTTGAACTGTACGCCAACCCAAGTACAGAAAGTTCTAGCGCCTTCAAGTACAAGTTTAACAGCCACTTAACCTGCTCTACCTGCATGTGTGGCTGGGGTGGTGCCAGGCGGTTTCTGCCTGGTCGCGAAGTTCCAGACATAAAACATGCGGAGAGAGTTAGTTAGGTTGAATGTAATGAATCGCTAGTCCAAATTGGTTGACGATTTCCCAACGCCCAGTAAAGCGAGCAAGATCGCCCGGGCGCTCCAAGGTAACTGTCTCGCAGAGTACGTCAACTCCATGCAAAAATTGGCGCAGAAAGAGAATTTGCAGGGGTGAATTCCGGTATCCAGGTTGCCTCCCTCAACTAGCACCGTCACATTGTCAAATCTTGAGAAGCCCTTGGGGCCTAATAGCGGCCACGAGTATTTAGGCCAGTTGTCTGCAAAGCCGAGGAGGAAGATGTCTGGTTTGTAGCGTCTCCGCGATGTTCGATCATCAGGAGTGCGTCCGCGCGTTCCCCTCCAGGCGAGAGAATTCGATCAAGCCCCAAAAGGCCCGATCCTTGCCCCAAAAGGCTATTGTTAGTTCCTCCTTGGGGGGCAGCCACAACGCCGCAACTTAGCAGCAGTACTTGGTCGGCTGGCCAGCGAAACCGTTCGTGCAGCCGCCAACTGGCGACCTGGGGTACACTGATCATACCTGTATAGAACTGGCCAGTCGGGAGTGGCAAATCGAGGCTAACATTGGAAACCTTTTCTAACTGGTCTATGTCGCACTTTACGACGAGATCTACCGTTCGTCGATCGACGCTGAGCAATGGGCTCAATTGCATTCGATAACCTTCCTTGATGTCGGCCGTAACCGGCATGTAGGGTGGCCACTGACCTTCGGCGGGTTGCAGATCTTGGACGTAGTTCCGTCCACGGACTTGTTCAAGTTCTTGGGATTGTCCGTTATGGACGATTAATTCGGTCGCAGCAAGTTCCCGGAAGTCCGCTCGCCCACGCAGCATAGCCAACAATATGGCCGAGTTTTCTTTGTGAAGTAGGTAGGCTTGCACGCCCGGTGATTGGGCCTGAACGGTACGCATGAGACTGTGTGCACGCGTTCTCCAATTTGGATTGCCGACGGCCATGACTCTTAGGCCATAGGATTGGGGCGCTACCGTTCCATTAACGAACTGCTCATAAATGCCGCGCACTAATTGGTGCATCTGAGCATTGTGGTAAACTCGCAATTTGCTGCGATCAGCACTTAGGATGCCGAATGGTTCAGTGAACCAAACATCCGTTCCTGTATCCCTTAGAATCCAATCAACAATTGCCCGTTGGGGCCTGTCGACTTGCAATTCCTTGGTATACGGTGTGAGATCGTATTCCTCCCAATACTGGCCACCGTCCGTGGGCAGTGCGGGAGCCCCACCAAGCTTCCGGGGCTGCAAAGCAGGTGCCAAATTTCCATTGGTTTTTGATTCGAGACTTGGAACGCTGGCCGTAGAAGGGCTTTCAACGCTACCGGGATTGACGGGCAGGCCTGTATCTTGGGCCATTACGATGTTTTGGATCCCAAGCCAGACGATCAATAGGATAACACGGTGGCAGCAAATCGGCGCGGGAGTTTTTGACGGACAAGAACTTTTGAGCCGGTTATCAACAAAGTTTCTAGAGATATAAACAACTGTATTTCGCGGTGCTGATGGCACATTTTTCATTTTCCAGCCCCCTTCGTTAAGAAGCTTATAGAAAATCTCGCCCCAGCCCGCCAAGGCCAATAGTAGGTTCGCGTTTGAGTCGTTAATGACCGGCCGTTGGCCTAAGCGGCAACAAGTGGTAGGGGTACCTGGCCCAGGGGGCCCAAGCTATCCAGATGGCTTGGGCCGTTGGTCCCCAGACGATTACCCTATGCCCCAAAATAGGTGGTCTGCGTCCCGGAGGTTGGCCATCTTGAAAAATGACTCAGAATGGGGCAAACTGCAGTTGAGATTACGACTTTTGGGGATCTGTCGGAATGGGCAAGCGAAAAACGCTAACGAATAAATCCGAACCTCAGGGGGAAACTACATACCAGTGGGGGACTGATATTCTGGCCCAAGGGGAGCTAGCGTTGGAAGTCCTGAATCGCCAACTCCAAGTAGCTCAATTGGAATCGAGACGCGATGAACTGTTGCTAGCCATCGAGCGAGCCAAACATGGAGATTCAAGTTCATTAAGAAACTGGTTGCATGTTCACAATTCAGAATCGAGAGAAAACAGAGCTCCCGACGACTCAGGGGGCCAGGGCGACAGTCTGAATCTGCCACATGTAGGTGTAGCAGCCCGAACGAAAGAAATTTCGAGTTGGGGTGAGATTCTTCCTGCGGCGATTAGGCGGGTTGAAAAGCATTTGCTCGGTAATAACGTTGTTCCAAATCCCCATTTGAAGCAACCTGCCGAAGAGCGACCTAATTCTGGGATCTCGCAACGGGAAAAAATGCACGAGCTGGACGGAAAGACCCAGCACGATGATGTGAGCACTCCGCAAATAGCCGTTGCCCAAGCGCGGACGTTAGCAGAGTTGGCTTCCATCGGGAATGAAGCTACGTCAGCCGCCACATCGAAATTGGGAAGTAGGAAGTTTCGGGGGGCCTTGGCAAGTCTATTTGCCCACCTGTTAATCCTATTAGGGTTAGCTCTGTGCAGTTTGAAATTGCCATCAACTCCGGCCGGCATGGCGCTGCAAGCGTCACCTGTCTCGCCAGCGGTAGATTCGTTCGAATTGAGCCCTCAGAGCGAAATAGTTCAGCCAGATAGCGAAAGCGATGTGCTGGTTCCGGAGCAAGAGCGATTCCCCATTGATTCGTTTCGCCTTGAATCGCCCACTTGGGAAGCGGCGCGAGTGTCGCCCACACTTCCAGTGGCGGCTGCTGCAACCAGTGTGTCCGCTAAAGCAGTATCCGAAATGGCCAGTAATGCAAGTTTTTTCGGATCATCTGCACAAGGCAAGTGCTTTTGTTACGTCATAGATTCATCTGGGAGCATGCGCGACGGACCTTGGGAAGCAGCGACCAGCGAGCTACTACGCTCGTTGGCCACGCTGGGAACGGATCAGCGGTTTCATATCATTTTCTTCAATCGTGAATTGGACATCTTGCCAGCACCCGAGAGTGGACTGCCGGCCAGTTCAGCCCAATATGCAACAGCTGATAACCTTGAGCATGCTCGGCGTTGGATGGCCACAGTAAGACTAAATGTCGGCGCTCCGCCTAACGATGCGCTAAGTGAGGCACTTCGTATAGAGCCGGACGCGATTTATCTATTGACTGACGGGGTTACGAAAGTAGATGTAGCTGCGCACCTGAGAAAAGAGAATCGGTTGCAGGACTTGATTCTTGGCGAGGTAGTTCACGTGCCCATACATACGATTGCCTTTTACTCCCTAGAAGGGCAAGCGTTGTTGCAGCGAATTGCTGCGGAAAACAATGGTAATTTTATTTACGTTCCAGATCCTCGACCTCGAAAACAAAAGTGAACTAGGGCAGAAGAAGCCGATTGTTGACCTTCAAGAGAATTGTAGGACGTAAAGTCTTTTGAACGTCCATAGTATTGTCGCGATCAGGGGCAAGACATCCCTTGAAAAGCGGGGAAAGGGAAGACCAAGTTCTCCTCTTGTGAATCTCCTCTGCTTCGCAAGCCTTGGGACCGTTTTTCAGATATCCGAATTCGAGTGCAATGATATTGGATCCATCTGAAGTTGCATGGCGAAAAACTGTTTCTGTCGACTTGCGATTGGTACAATATATCTGTGCCTAGTGCTAAGCTACCGGGACAAGTAGCATTTATTCATGACGTCTCGATTAATTAAGTAGTTGCTACAATTTGATGTGGCGCAAATGTTCATCGTGGCCAATAAGTTTGTATTAGTTCCTTTTTTTCCGAGTTGCGGCCATGCATCAAGTACAAATTCGGCGCCGCTGGGCGGAAGAAGGAACGGCTGTACTGGTTAGCTTCGTTGTTCACCTTGTGCTCTTGCTTGTGTTAGCGTTGTGGGCATATACCAAGGGGGCACAATCTAGGACGCTACGTCTAACGGCTGATTTGCAACCGTCTACCACGCAGTTACTGGAATTGTCGGCCAATCAAGAGGCAGAATTACCAGAAACAACCGACACGGTCATGTCGACCCCGGAAGTGGAGTTTCGGATTGACTTGCCACTTGCAAGTCCGATTTCGGAATCACCGAGTGCACCACCAACTGTTGACCTAGCCACCTTCGCTTCAACAGCGGCTGCTGTTGTCGAGCCTCGACCGCAAACGCAGCCCAAGGGACGCGGTGCACTTTTCTTTGGTGCCTACGCCGAAGGGGATCGATTTGTTTACGTTCTCGACAGCTCGCATAGTATGGAAGGAGAGCGTTGGAGATATGCCTGCCAACAATTGCTGTACAGCCTAGGGGGGCTGCGGGATGATCAGGAGTTTTTTGTGGTTTGCTTCGATGAGGTAACCACCCTCTTGTTCAATTCAACTCCTCAGACGGCACATTACTATAACCCGACAAGTGAGAATCTAGATCGTGTTCGGCAGTGGTTGCGGTCTCGCAGGCTTGGGCATGAAACGAAGCCGGCTGAAGCCATGCAATATGCTCTCCTGTGTCAACCTGATGCCGTGTTTATGCTTTCCGACGGTGAACTGCAGGACAACACGATCGCGATGTTGCGCCAATTGAATCCCATGATGGCTCAACCGAAGCAAATTCCTATTCACACCATCCATTTGTTTAGTAAGGCTGGCAGGCAGACGCTCCAATTGATCGCTCGAGAGAATGGCGGAAGTTTTACACCCATCGACAACTGATTTGATGGACCTTTGAATCGGATTCTCTACACGACAGCCAGCCACCTGGGCGAAGGCGTAAACCATAAGGGGCAGCCTGAAATTCAATAGAATCAGTTTGTGTGAAGTGTTCAGCGAGCTATACCCTGCAGCTTCCATCGGCATATTCCCTCGCTGACGCTGCGGGTTACTTTTTCATCAACCTGCTGGCGCATTTCGCGGGAATTTTGGCCAGAAAAGTATTGACCACAGGACGGACTGAGCCGGTATTTCTAGCGAATTCTGTCGAATTTTTGCCTATTGCGGACCAAACGTGTCTCAGCCGAGCCAGATAAGTAAGCTGTTGTTTGGTAAACTGTTTCATCCCTTACTTTGGGAGGAGTTTGATTAAGTAATGGTCACTACAACGAGAAAAACGACTATGGCGAAGAAGAAGCCTGCGGCAACCAAAAAATCGGACGAGGGATCTGCTGGTTTGGAGGCAGTTCTGAAGCGAGAGCCAGGTCTACGCACGACGTTAGAGCAAATAGAAAAACAGTTTGGTGAAGGTTCCATTATGCCCTTGGGGGGTGAAGGGACTTTGAAAATCAACGGAGTGGCTACAGGAAGTTTATCGTTGGATATCGCGTTAGGAGGCTTTGGAGTTCCTAGAGGAAGGATCATTGAAGTTTTTGGTCCAGAGTCTAGTGGAAAAACGACACTGGCACTGCACATTTGTGCTGAGGCGCAAAAGCCCGGCGGCATAGCAGCCATCATCGACGCAGAACATGCATTTGATCCCAGTTGGGCGAAAAAGATCGGCGTCGAATTGGATACGCTACTTGTTTCTCAGCCGAGTTCCGGTGAAGAGGCAATGCAGATTGCTGAGCACCTAGTGAAAAGCAATGCCGTGGATGTGATAGTCATCGACTCAGTGGCCGCACTTGTGCCAAGGCAGGAGCTAGAGGGTGAAATCGGACAATCACATGTAGGCCTGCAAGCTCGTTTGATGAGTCAGTCTTTACGCAAGTTGACAGGAGCCATAGCTAAGAGCAAATCGGTCGTAATTTTCATTAACCAGATTCGCGAAAAAGTTGGCGTCATGTTTGGTTCGCCAGAGACTACTCCGGGAGGTCGAGCGCTCAAGTTTTATGCGTCTTGCCGCATCGACGTGCGTCGGATTGGTAGCCTCAAGGATGGTGAAGAAGTAGTCGGTCAGCGAGTGCGGTGCAAAATTGTGAAAAACAAAGTAGCGCCTCCATTTCGCATCGCCGAATTTGACATGATGCATACCACCGGAATCAGTTACGAGGGAGATTTGCTCGATCTTGGTGCGGCTCAAAAAGTGATCACGCGCAGTGGAGCCTGGTTCAAGTACCAAGAAACATATTTGGGCCAAGGCAAAGAAAAGGCGAGGTTGTTTTTAGCAGAAAACAAAGATACGGCCAATGAAATTCGTGATTTAGTAATGTCGAGTGGCGGATCCGCGGGTCCTGAGAGTGTGGCGGCCGACGCTGGCGTCGAAGAGGTTGGAGCAGCAGATAGCTAACCTGATGGCACTTATGTCTGTGAAAGATTTCGAACATTTTAACACCGATTTTCATGACTCAAAAGACGCGACAGATTCTGTCGAGAATGTTCATCTCAGGCTGGTTGTTATTGGGGCTGCATTTGCAACCCATACGAGCGCAGTTCAGTGATGAACCCATGGATGGACTGAGCGTCGCATTGGCGCTTGAGCAAGCAACGATCGCCGCTGTCGAGCGGTTTCAGGACTCAGTTGTTGCCATTAGTAGAGTGCGAAAGGACCAAGTGGGGAGGTCGGATGGACGGGGGCCTGAACGGGGGCTCGGTCTACAACTTGATCCAGAAGAACTTGATTATGTTCCTCAGTTCTTCGGAAGCGGCGTGGTTATTTCGGCAGATGGATTTATCGTCACCTGTGCCCACGTGCTGGATGATCCCAATCTTTTCAATTACTACGTGTGGGTCAATCAACGTAGTTTTCCAGCACGTGCGGTGGGGACCAGCGCTAAAGTTATGGCCGCGGACCCGTATAGTGATCTGGCGGTATTGAAGATTGAAGAGTCTGGACTGCATGCAGCGTCGTTGGGTAATGCTGAGGAACTGAAGAAGGGGCAGTTTGTCCTGGCTTTGGGAAACCCGGAAGCAATAGCTAGAGACGGAAGTCCAAGCGTGGGATGGGGCATGGTCTCAAATCTCCAACGCATGGCACCCGCTGACGAAGCGACAAACTCTTCAACCAGTAGCGTCGAATCACTTCACGAATTCGGCACTTTGATACAAACCGACGCCAAGCTGAATTTGGGGATGAGCGGTGGGGCCCTCATCAATCTCAGGGGCGAAATGATTGGTCTAACCACTTCTTTGGTGGCCACTCGCGGTCAAGAGCAGCCTGCGGGCTATGCAATTGCCGTGGATGCACTTTTCCGCCGCGTGGTTGATGCGTTGCGAAGCGGTAAGCTACCTGAATACGGATTCCTGGGGATACAACCGGAGGATCTGCGTCCCGATGAACGGCGAAAGGGTGAGGTGGGTGCGCGCGTGAGTTTGGTGTTACCCGGATGGCCAGGCGATTTGGCTGGACTGAAAAGCAATGACCTGATTGTGGCGGTTTCGGGAAAGTCCGTTGAGACTCGTAGTGACCTATTTCGAGAGCTGTCCGTGCTTCCCGCAGGTGTAGATGTCGAGTTAACTGTCAAAAGGAATCGGATAGGAGTTCCATTGCCCGATAAGCTTTCGCTAACGGCCAGCCTAAGCAAAAAATATGTTTCAACGAGTCGTCCGTCGTACGCTATCGATGCACCACCTCGATGGAGGGGGTTGGAGGTGGATTATGCTACTGCCGTTCCCCCGGAACTGACTCGCGGCGTCTTTCTTGGGGGGAGAAATATTACTCCCAAACTACTTGTAACCGCTGTGTCACCGGACTCGGTGGCTTGGAGCGCCGGAATCCGTAGGTGTGATGGCATTACCGAAGTTCTTGGGAAAAAAGTGGAGTCTCCAGCGGAATTCTATGCCATCACTGATGCGGTAGTAGATCAAGCGGTAGGACTGACCATCCTGCGTTCCAATGGAAGAACTGTGGAAGTGCGCGTACCGGTCGATCTTTCCATGCCGTCCGATCCCCGTTAGCAACTCGCTCGGTTGCCGACCTGGCTCAAACGTCCGGATTTCCTGGGAGTTATTTCTTAGGTTCTCTAGGGCAAAGGCAGTGTTTCACTTCGCCTTCTTGGACCGAACTTGGCCGTATTCCCAAGCCGTTGCCGTTAATAATTGGAATCATGCTAGCCGTTTCACCAAGGGACGTGAGATTAGTGTTCGTGATTTCATGAGTGCACAATTTGCTAGGCCCCAATGCTCATAAGTTTGGCTACCCCAGGTCATGAGAAACGATATCACGGCAGTAATCTCAGCTTTCCCTTGCGAGAAGTTTGGAAGGTCTCGAGCGGTGGCGAGGGAACGAGACAATGCTTTTCAGCCGTGTATAAATGCGGGGCCGTAAACGTTATCCGCAGTCCGATAGCTGCTTTTTGCAGATCGGCATATATTGTTGAGTTTTAGACTCTCAGCTGGCAGGCTTTGTCTTAAGAGCAGTCTAGACCCTTAGGGCAACGAGAACATTTTTACACCTCTCGGTGAAGACACCCAGACATGATTTGCCACCTACCTTCAATTATCGAAAGTTGCGGCTAGTTCTGGGGGACTCCATAGCCCCCTCCGAGAGCACATGTTTGGCTTGGAACGCATTTATGAAAACAGACGAATTAAGAGAAAAGTACTTAGCATACTACCAGTCTCAAGGGCATTCGCGGCAACCGAGCGATGTTTTAGTACCTACATGGGACCCTTCTGTATTATTCACGCCGGCTGGTATGAACCAGTTCAAAGACCATTTTCTGGGTAAGGTCAAGCTGGAATATACGAGGGCGACGACTTGTCAGAAATGTTTGCGAACTGGGGACATCGAGAACGTTGGTCGGACGGCCTATCACCACACATTTTTTGAAATGTTGGGAAACTTCAGCTTTGGAGATTACTTCAAGTCGGAGGCGATTTCTTGGGCTTGGGAATTTCTGACCAGCAAAAAGTGGCTGGGCCTCGATCCCCAGCGTTTAAGTGTGACTGTGTACAAGGATGACGACGAGGCAGCCAATATTTGGCACGAGAAAATAGGATTGCCGACTTCGCGTATTGCCCGCATGGACGAGGATGAGAACTTTTGGCCGGCCAGTGCCCCGAGTCAAGGTCCTGATGGTGTGTGTGGTCCATGCAGTGAGATTTACTTTCAACTTGACAATGGCAAATCGGTAGAAATTTGGAATCTGGTGTTTACGCAGTTTAATCGCGTAGGCGAGCCTCCCAACAATTTGCGTCCGCTACCGAGCAAGAATATTGACACGGGAATGGGGCTGGAAAGGACGGCCAGCGTATTGCAAAACGTGCCCACCAATTTTCATATTGACATTCTGTTGCCAATTGTAAGCGCGGCAGCAGATGTTTGCGGTGTTAAGTATGTCTATGAGAGCGAAAACGGCCGTCGCTTAAGACGCATTGCGGACCATGTTCGAGCATGCGCTTTTTCGGTGCATGAGAATGTTATACCTGGCCCCAAAAAGGCGCGGTATGTCATCAAGCGATTGTTGAGACGCGCCGTGCTCGATGGTCATCAAATGGGATTGCGCGAGCCATTTTTGCACCAGTTGGTACCAGTGGTAGCCAACGTCATGCAAGGGCCTTATCCGGAATTGAAGGATACTGTTGAGCGTGTGGCAGAAACGATTCGCAAGGAGGAGAGCGATTTCTTCTCGACTATCGGAGCGGGTTTGGAACGTATTGAAAAAGCGTTTTCATCGTTACAAGCATCAGGTGCGGCAATGGTCGATGGACATGAGGCCGCCACTTTGTATCAAACGTATGGAGTACCGCCTGAATTATTTCAGGCCTTGGCGGCCGAACGGGATTTTACGTTTGATTGGGATGGTTACCGCGAAGCGATGAAGAAACATGAGGATATTAGTGGTGGCGAGAAGGTCGAGTTGTTCCAGACTGGCCCATTGGAATCACTAAAGGAATCGCTGCGTAGAACCGAGTTTTTGGGCTACGACACAACACAGTCCCAGGCGGTTGTTAAGGGAATAATTCGCCAAGCAGACGATGAACAAGAGCGAGTAGAAAGCACTACAGCAGACACCGAGTTAGCGGAATTGCGTATCGTGTTGGACCAGTCGCCGTTTTATGGCGAGAGTGGTGGGCAAGTAGGTGATACGGGAATTATTGAAACTGACGGCGGAGTTTTTGAAGTCATTGATACGCAACGAGCTGGCGAACTAATCGTGCACCTTGGCAGAATGAAATCCGGGAAGTTGGCTGAAGGCGATACCGTAACGGCACGAGTGGATGAGGGAAGAAGAGCGGCCATTCGCCGCGCACACTCGGCAACTCATATCTTGCATCATGCTCTACAAAAAACAGTTGGACTGCATGCGCAGCAACAAGGAAGTAAGGTAGATGCCGATTGGTTGCGTTTTGACTTTACTAACCAGCAAGCTCTCGGTGACGAACAAGTCGAGGCTATCGAGTCCATCGTGTGCGAAAAAGTACGGTTGGCGGCACCTGTCTCTTGGAAAAACGTACGTTTGGCGGAAGCTCGGCAGGCTGGCGCGATGATGTTATTTGGCGAAAAGTATCCCGATCCCGTGCGCATGGTAAGCATGGGCGACTTTTCAAAGGAATTGTGTGGTGGAACACACGTCAGCAACACAGGAGATGTTGGCGAATTTGAGCTAATCGCCGAGGAGAGTGTTTCCGCCGGGACCCGCCGAGTCGTGGCTCTTACCGGACAACGTGCCACCCAGCACCGCGCCGACACATTCCAACAACTCCAGGCGCTTGCCAAAGCCCTGAATTGTGAACTTGGGCAAGTTGTCGAGTGTACGCGGCAATTGCAGAATGAATTGCGATCTTTGCGAAAGCGTCTGCAGGGAGGAGGGAGTTCCAGTGACTTGGCAACTCCAATTGTCAAGAGTTTGGATGTTAGCCAATATGTTGGCCAGCGGGCGGCTCTGAAAGAAGTTGCTCGTGTATTGAGTGCTTCTACCACTGATTTAATTATTCGAATTCAATCAGCCTTGGATGAACGAGCTAAACTACAATCTCAAGTGTCGCAGTTGAGCGCTAGCGGTGAGGTTTCTGCAGAGTCATTGCTGTCGGATGCAAATCAGGTTGGTGATGTCACCGTGGTTGTATCCCAGACGCCAGGGGCTACACCCAACCTAATGAGACAATGGATCGACCAAATTCGACAGAAGTGTTCAGCTCCAAATGCAGTTCTCTTGGTGAGTCAACTTGGAGATGACAAAGTGCTGTTGGTGGCGGGCCTAAGCCGCCAATTGGTTGCTCGGGGGCTCAGCGCTGGTGAGTGGGTGGGGCAGGTTGCGCCGATCGTTGGTGGAGGTGGTGGCGGTAAGCCAGATTTGGCGCAGGCTGGCGGCAAGCAGCCTCAGAGAATTCCTGAGGCAATGCAAGTTGCCCGCGAAACTATCCACCGGTTCTTGGCCTGAAATCTTAAGTGCGCAAAAAAAGCGTGCTGCGATGGCAGCACGCTTCCGAAATTCACAATGTTTATTTCGCTATGTCTGTTTGCGGAGTGCGTTCGTCCTTCCAGCGATTGCCAGCCAGCAAACTCGATGTTGGCTAGTAATCGTCTCTAGAAAAACTGCGGTTGCGACCGCCGCGATCATCGCTGTAGCGTCCGCCTCCGCCGCCTCCTCCTCCTCCGCCGCGCGGGCGCTCGGTCCGAGGTCTAGCTTCGTTAACGGTCACTCCACGACCAGCAATTTCTCTTCCATTGATGGCTTCAATAGCGTTGTTGGCTTCATCAGCGTTGGGCATTTCTACAAAAGCAAATCCCCGAGATCGTCCGGTTTCCCGGTCCATAATTATGTTTACCGAAGACACTTGACCATGCTCAGAAAAAGCGCTGCGTACATCATCTTCAGTAGCTCGAAACGACAAGTTTCCGACGTAAATATTCGTCACCTTCAAACCCTCTACAAAACAGTTTCATCAACCAACGAGTCTTACGATCTTCAACCAACACTGTCTCGAAGGGGGAAGGAGACCATCGCGGCAATTCAAGTATCGGACCAACAGGCTCAACCACCGCGGATTATGAGATCCTTGCCAGCCTGAGTCAATCTAACCTTGCGCAGAATCTTCGGTTTTCTGCTACTAGAACCTCACCAAGCGAGGGGGGAGAGGGTGATTATTTCGGCATAGAAAGGATTTTAGGATGTAAGAACCGCGAAATGAATTGACCTTTCCTATTTTAACAGTTAGTCTGTTGAACTGTACGTCGGCGTACTTACTACGTTGTGGTTGCGCCATCTTGTCATCGTTGATGCTTATTCCGGGAGTTTACAGTGAGAAAGCACATTTTTCGCTGGGCACTGTTGGCGGTACTCTTCGGCGCAACGTCTGCGTCACTATCGCGCCAAGCAAATGCACAGGGCAATTTTACTTATCAAGGTGCCATAGGCGCTGGTCAGACATGGGAGTTGGGTACAAACTGGAACGATACCACGTTCCTTGAGTTGGGAGAGTTTCCTGGTCAAGACGACTTGACGGATACTGCCAATTTATCCATTGATTTGGGGGGTAATGCATTGGGTGTGAATATCGGCACCCCAATTACAATCGGCACCCTTATTATGGGTGATACGAATGCAGCGCCCTCGGCGACTACGATCGGTGGCAATGGAACTCTGACGGTTGGGGCTATTACCAGTCAGGGAACTGCCGGTGCCAGCAATAATATTCAGGTCGATTTGTTAACTGCCAATACGACCATTAGCGGCAGCAACAGCATATCATTCAACAATATTACTGTTGCGGGTGGTGGTTCGAAAACTTTTCGCAGCAGTTTGAGTGGTGCAACGACGACCATCAATGGCACGGTTTCACTAAGTGACACGGCTGGATCTGCTGGTAACTTGTTGTTTCGCCAGGATAATGATGCCAACGTGATGGTATTCAATAGTGCTATTGTGGATGGTGCACAAGCTGGTACAGGAGTGGCGGTACGCTACGCCCGCGGTACCTTCGAGCATATGGTTGATAACACTTATTCTGGTACAACTCAGTTGGGTGAAAATAGCCCCAATAGTGCCGCGACGCACATCATCCACACCAATGGAGCTTTTAGCACCGGGCGAGTGGTTTTCGGTGGTGGCGCGGCCATCAAAACGGTACAAGGAGCTACCGGGGCTGGTGACAGAACGTTGGCTAACGAAATCCAGTTATCGCGGGATGGGCGATTTGCAGGTAGCGAAAACATTGCGCTGACAGGGAAAATCTTTCAATCGAATACGCGTTCCCTTATCAATGACATTGGGGCTGGTAAATCGCTGACGATTTCAGGTCCTGTGTTTACGGACAGCGGAACCAACGTCAACGACCTTGGCCGCGTGCTTACATTTAGCGGCACTGGAACGACGGTTGTAAGTGGTTCGATCGATGACAAGGATGGGACCCCTGCCGCGAACCGCGGTCAACTACGTTACAACGGAACGGGGACGTTATTACTGGACAACGGTTTCTCCGCGGACTATGCAGGTGCCACAATCGTTAATTCAGGTACAGTTCGTCTGGGATCCGGCGGTGCTCCTGTAGGTTTGAATAATCATTCCATCCAGGGCGGCGACGCTGGCACAGGAACAGTTATTATTAACCACAATGGTTCCTTGGCCCTAGATGCCTCCATGGGTGGAAATCTGACGGTTCAGCATGTAGGCACAGGCACGACCCAGTTCAACGCTCCCAGCTTTGGCACGGGTAACATCATTGCCACCGACGGCAAGATCATGATCAACGGTGGTACCTTTGCGGGCTCGGCTGGAACAGCTGCAAGAGATCCGTTAGCCACCGGAAATACAGCTATCATGGGCAATTTGCCAGCTGGTTTTACTGCCGGATTGCGAGTTGGTCAGACACTGTCCCTCACTCCTGCGGCAGGAAATGGATTCGCTGGTACGGTACCTACCGACCTGTATGTGATGGAGGTTCTAAGCGGCAACTCGGTTCTTCTGAGCGGTAATATCCCATCCGATAACGTGAATGGAGTCAACAATTGGGACATGACCTTCAATGCAGGTACAGGAACTGGTACAGCCAATGTTGTAGCCGCTTTGAATGGAGAGGTTGGTGGAAACGGAGTAATCGGCGGCAATCTAACGGTTGCTACCGCCGGAGCGACAGCTGCACCTGGTGCTAGTATCGGGACTCTCACTGTTATGGGGAACACTTCGATCAGCGGCATACTCGAGATCGAATTCGATGGTGCTGGCGCAGGTTCGATCGACTTGCTAGACACAACTGGCACGTTGACTCTTGCTGCGGGCAGTACGCTTAATCTGGTTCAGTTAGGTGCTTCGGCTGACGATGCTGCCTATGTATTTGCTACTTATGGAACGCTGAGCGGTACGTTTACTACCGTTAACAACCTACCCTCGGGCTATACAGTGAATTATGCTTACAACGGTAATAGCATTGCATTGGTATCTGCTGTACCAGAACCAAGCGGGCTGCTGGCACTAGCTTCAGGGCTAGGGTTGGCTTTCGTGCGTCGTCGCCGTTCAAAGTAAGTTAGATTTTTACTTAGCTACGAAATCGCCAAATGATTCCCATGGCCGTTGCAGTATTCAAGCTGCGACGGCCTTTTCTTTTTCAGGGCAGTGCTGCGGCGACGGGACGATTTCTGTGCTCTCAAGCAAGGCTTGCCAACTCATTGAGGGTAGGCTTGGCTCTTTCAACCGGCGCGACAAGCGATCAGTAATGTGAGCAACGAAATTGGGAACGGAGTGGAACTCGGCAAAACGTTGCGCCGACGGGTTTGGTTTGCCCGAGTGACGAAATGATTCGATGATAGCCTGAGAGAAAACTTCAGGATTGTTAGTTTCGCAGCTTTTACCTAGCTGGTGTCTTTGAACTACATCTCGCATCCAACCAATTGAGTTCGCAATCACCGGGACTTGGCTGGCGGCTGCCCGAATCACGATACTTGCACTGTACTGGTGTCTTGGATAGGGTGTCGCAATCGTCGCCGATGCTCTCAGGGCGGCATCCATTTCTTCATTGTCGAGATAGCGATCAATCAAAACGACTCGGCCAGACTGTAATAAATGGGACCAAGAAGTACCAAGCCGAAGAGCTACTTGTGGGCAGGGCCGGCCAGCAAGTAGTAGTCGGTCGCGGGCCGCCAATTCTGGCAGTGCTCGCTCAAAGGCCGTAAGTAACTGATAAATGCCTTTGCGTTCTTCGAGTACTCCCAGAAGAGATATGTATTTGCCGTCGGCGGGAATGCCCAGTTTTTGGCAGGCCCCTTGATGGCTCATTGGCGCTGGAGCTGTAACTGGATCTGGCAACAGACGTGTTTTAGCCGCCAACTGAGGATCAAAACTTTGAATCGTAGACACTGCAAACGGAAGAATATGGTGAATTCTGAACCAGGGGCCTCGATGCAGTAGTGAGAGCGAAAAATGACGCTTCCAACGGCCCAAAAAACTTGATTGTGGAATCGAGTACCGGCCGAATAGCAGAATGATTTCTGTTTCAATGTTGTTCCGTCGGATCAAGTTGGTCACACCATTTGTATAGGCGAGCAGATTTGCAACGGGGTTTCCAAAAGGAATGTATAGGTGATGTGGTTTGATTCGCACTATCGCTTCGTTGAGCACATGCAATATGGCTCTTGCACCATAAAAGCCGTTCACACGAATCCCATTTCGGTTTGCCCGGCTACTGAATCCTTCGAAGGCGTGAGTCTGAAAGGAATCTGTGAGATCACCCAATTGCGCCTGGTACTCGGTCGACTCTCGGCTTTGCACGCTAGTGACGAAATGGGGGTCGCAATTGAGCTTGCCCAAGCCATGCATCAAATGCCGAACATAGGCCAAATTATGGCCAACGTAATTGGGTTCAAAGACTAAGACTCTCATGGATGGATGTCTTCCAGCAACTGTCTGAAGGCTATTGAACATTCAGAGAAGTTAATTTGAGGCTCGAACTCGGATAACACTTCTCAGTTGTACGGTATGACAGTTCCTTTAGCCAAGTGCAATCGTTCGCCAGATAGGTTAGGAAATCTCACAATCTCAGGTGTCATTTAGAGACGACCCAGGTGCGATGGAAACGATTCAAATCATTCCCTCACTTTCGTGTCGGGTTGTGGAGTGTTCGAATTTCGCAATTCCAAACAAGCATTGTGGGCGAGGGACACTCTTGTTCAGTATCAAATTTTCCCGGCGCTTGGGTGCAATCAAGCTGCCTTGTTTCGCTACCGCATTTTTGATAATGACGGTCGGTAATAGGCGCTTGAACCATTGTCTTGTGCTAGCAAATTGTTTTTTCGCGAGCTATTTATCCCGCCAACTACCAATATCTAATCATGATTCGAAAATTGTTTACTCGCGTGATCGTAGCCAGTCAGCTACCTCGCAATCCATTCCCCGGTGAAATGTTGCCACTAGAGCGGCTCAGGTTATTCCAATGGGCATGCCAATTTCAACCCAAAACTGTTCTTGAAGTTGGAACGGGGGTCGGTGGCTCGACCTTTTATTTGTCCATGGCACTCCAAAGATGGAACGGCGTTTTGCACAGTTGTGATCCAGTTCGGCAGCCTCCGGTTGGATTTCTGCGCCGATTCTCCGGGACACTCGTATATCACCCGTGGAAGTCAGAGCAGTTGATTGACCACTTGCTCCGGACTCAATCGATTCCAGATATGATCTTTTTTGATGGGCCTGAGATCCCCGAATTGGCGCTTCAGGACCTGAGAAAATTAGAACCGTTTTTGGCACCGGGATGCATGTTTGCCATGCATGATTGGTCACAGCCTGGCGGACGTAATTCAAGGATCGTTTCAATTAAAGCTAGCCAGTTACGTCCCTACATGGAACAGACCGACAAGTGGACTTTAGTCGACCTATTGCACGGGCATTCCAAAAATGTCTGGTGGACCAAGCGTGGATATGATTCGGTGGGCTTGTGTCTGTATCGATACGCTGGTGGAACTTCGGCTATGACAGCAGCAGCATAGGAGATGCCGGGTTTACTCGAGCCGTTTCTGCAAACAGTTTTTTTTCAATTAAGCATGTTTGAATATATCCGTCAACCAATAAAGATTTCGCTGGATGCGATTGATCCTGGGGAAGATGTCTTTGTGCATCACCACCTCGGATTGGGAGACATGATTCATTGCAATGGTCTAGTTCGGTGGATCGCAAGCCGAATCAAGGTGACTAGTCACGTATATCTTTTTTGCAAGCAAACACTCCTTGAAATGACTCGGTGGATGTACCGAGATGAACCTCGCATTCGGTTGATCGGAATCGATCCTAGGCAAAAAGAGACACCGCAAGTTCATGCTTGGCTGAATTGCAACGGTGTAAAACGGTATGTTTCGATCGGGCATAAACACCTAAAACTGCTTGAGACTCAGCATCCGGAGCTGTTTTTCGATGAGCTATTTTACATGCAAGCAGGGATCCCGTATTCGGTTCGCTATTCCCACTGTTTCTGGCAGCGAGATCTTGTAGAAGAGGAACGCGTCTTTCGAAAGCTAGCTCCCGGTAGCGACTATGTATTTGTGCACGATGATCCGGCGCGGGGGTTCGCAATAGAATTCCACAAGCCTGGGTATGTAGTGCGCAACGATATTTCTGAAAGCATCTTTCATCTAGGATTGCTACTAGAAAGGGCACGAGAGATACATTGCATGGAGAGTTCCATTCGGTGCATGCTCGAATCATTGGATGTGGCAGGTGTTAGTCTCTACTATCACAATTTTCGATATCCCAATCGCGCTTTGGGAACAGCCACCCAGTTGAACTGGCAAATTATCGATTATTCAGACCCGCAATTTGACTCAGGCCGGGGGCTCATGATCGCATGACTAGGCTGATCTCTTTTTCACTGTACGGTACCTCCGATGTTTACCTTCAGGGAGCCCTGCGAAACGTTCGTCTGGCGGCAAGTGTTTATCCCCAATGGAAGGTTCGCATTTATGTATCTGAGGAGATTGATAGTAGTCTATTGGCAAAGATGGAATCTGCAGGAGCAGAAATAATAAGGCAACAACGGACTTCGGTCATTGATGGAATGTTTTGGCGATTCTATCCTGCAGCCGATCCACAGATTGATGCAGTTATTATTAGGGATGCTGATTCACGACTAACGTTGCGAGAACGTTTGGCGGTTGATCAGTGGCTAGAAAGTGATCGACCCCTGCACATCATGCGCGATCATCCGTTGCATCAAGTCCCAATGATGGGTGGTCTATGGGGATGTCGTAAAGGGTTCCTCTCACAACTTCCGCTTCAGGTTTCCAGTTGGAAGCTCTGGCATAAGAAAGGGCAAGATCAAGATTTCTTGCGTGATAACGTCTACCGCCAATATCGACATCAGTGCTTTGTGCACAGTGATTTCTATGGGTATCCGGGTGAGCAAGTCCATCCGTTTCCCGGCGTGCGGGATCGCGGAGAATTTGCTGGTTGTGTCTATCTACCAGACAGAGATTGCCTGACGGACGAACAGCATGCCGCAGGTCAGGCGTTGTTAAGTAGCTCCCAATTCCGCAGTTTGCCGGAGCCCAAGTTTCCAAGACGCTCGACTCTGGTTGCCAATCAATGGCTGCGAGACCTTCGAAATCAAGTGAGCCGTTTGGTAGCAACCGGATTGCGCAAAACGGCTGCTTGACTTAGAATCGTTCGCAGTTTTCCATGCCTAATCGCATGGCCAACGTCTGAAATTCATCGTACAGTCGGTCGCTGCTGGTATGAACGTGTTCCGCCTCAGTAATGAAACGGATATCGTTATCGATGTATACATCGTGATTGATCAGTACGCGCTCAAAAGACTCTAGTGGTGAGCCGTACGCAATGATTAGCTTGTGTTCGTCGAATTGAACTTCTTGTTGTCGCTTAGGGTTGAGAACGGCAACGCCAGTACAACCGTCATTGAGCAACATCTCCTCAAAATCGTAGAGAATGCTTTTTAACACGGGCATGTCAATATGTTCGCGATAGTAATCTTCATGTCCACCTGTATGGTAATGGCTGGTTTCGAGAACCACATCTACGACAGGACCCAATGTATCGATCATATCAATGAACAAGTCGAACAGCCGTTCACGCGATGCTGCTGCCATGATGGCTGGCACTTTTACGTCATTGGTTGGATCGGCGTAAACATCGTGTCGGAATCCCTGGCGGGGGATTACCTCTAAGTCGACAGACGGACGAATGGCGTCAGTTAGTTCAAATACGCCGTAGCGATAAACTTCCAAGTG
Organism: Planctomycetales bacterium; assembly: GCA_020427005.1. GTDB lineage: Bacteria > Planctomycetota > Planctomycetia > Pirellulales > Pirellulaceae > Aureliella. Next base: position 23,714 of record JAGQOY010000013.1, on the reverse strand, counting down.
GGCTTCAAGCTGCTCATCGGACAGACTGCCGAAGCTGGTTAGGGCGTCCGGTTTGTTGGAGCTAGCGGAAGTTTGGCTAGAATTCTTATTTTGGGAGCGTTGCTGCGAACCCATGAGTATTCTCTCGGCTTACGGGGGTTTTCCACACACTCGTGGCTACAGCCAGGAATGTAGACAAAGAAAGCTAGGTTATCTCCTTGCGTTGGGACGACAGTCAGCGTGTGCTAAAACGGTTTCAGTGGAATTCGTAACAGCTTCAATCCAAATAACCCACACAATCTGACCTTGTTCAGACCGATGGTGTAATCCAGCAACAGTCTTGAGTTACAATTGATGCAGGAAATCATCAGAATCCGTCTCGGTAGAATTAGAAAAGGTTCAGCAATGCGCGGTGCGTCGTCAGCTCCGGCACGATTGCGATCACTTGGGGCGATGTCCCTGTTCGCTTGTCTGATGGTTGGTTGTGAAAACAAGCCACACCAAACATTTTCGCTTTCCGAGCTCGATCAAGATCGCGAAAAAACCTCTGCCAGGCAGCCTGAAGGGCAATCCGAGCTTCCGTCCGAGCCCACGAGTATACGGGCCGGTGAGGCGGCGGGCTGGATTACTCCCCAACAGTTGCCCTGGGAAGCTTGGTATGTTCAGTATTTGGCAGGTAAACGCATTGGATATTCGCACGTACAAATCGCAACTTCAACAACTAGCGACCAAAAGGTAAACATTGAACGAACCGACGAGTACGATCGAGTCGACAACGGCGTTCGAGCTCGAATTCGCATCGAACGCAAGTCCTTGGAAGGAATGGACGGCGTATTGGAGCGATTCGAAGAACGAATCCTGACCGCTGGAGGTACAGTCACGACTGAGGGCCTAAACCAAGGGGAAAGGTTGCGAATTATTCAGCGAGGGGAATCCACTACCACTTCCTATGTCACTTGGCCACCGGGCACTTGGGGGTTGTTGGGAATTCAATCGTTGTTCTTGGGGAGGCCGCTGGTAGCGAACCAGGAGTATCAAGCTCAGATATTTGTTCCTCAATTGAACCAAGTTTGTAAGCTCGAATTGACCTCCGGTGAGTTCGAAATTACTGCGCTACCAGCCAGCGAACCCAGGATGTTATTACCAGTAGAAGTTGTGATGCATACAGATGAAACCGGTATGCGTTCGCGAGTTTGGTTTGACGATCAGGGGCTAATACAAAAATCGATCACCCTAGATGGTCCCCAAATCAGTATGTTCTGGATGCCTGCATCTCTGGGGGAGAGTGTCGCATCGCAAATGCTATTGGATAGATTGCTGGAAACGACGATTCCTGTTGCGGGTAATTTGCCTTCGAGTTTGGATTCCGAGGTGGTATACAGTTTCAGTTCAAACGAATTTGATCCGTTCAGAATTTTCTCGCCTGGCCCAGGGCAAATAGTAAAGTCTGTCGGTGCACTTTCGACTCAAATCATCCTCCGGTCCGAGACGGTTGCTACGGCGGAACCAGAAACAATTGAGCTATATTTGGAGTCAAACGAGTTTCTGCAATGCGAAAATCCATCCATCGCTGAACTTGGTATATCCATTTTGGAAGCGATTCCGGCGGAAGAGTCAAGAGTATCCGAAAAAGTAAGGACTTTAGCGGCCGGTGTAGCTGAAATAATCGAACATAGCCCAATGGATAGCACGGTTATGAGTGCCCTGGAAACCGCCCGGCGTAGAAAGGGTGACAGTATAGAGAGTTCCTTGTTACTCACTGCCTTGCTGCGTAATCAAAAAATGCCGGCTCGGGTAATCGTGGGTTTGCAACTTTCTGACGCCCGGCAGTTTGTAATTGGTTCATGGGTTGAAATCTGGTTGGACAATACGTGGAGAGGTTGGGATGCTGTGACGGGTGTTCCAATAGACAATCGGTACGTCAAGTTAGGCGATCTCAATTTCAATGATCAGCCCTATGCTGAACTTTGTACTCGAATCGAAAAATTGGCTAAATTGCAGGGCCGTGTAGTGAGTAGCAATCTGCCGATCGCCCCACAATAGGCGGCTTTTACATTCCGCTGTGTTTAATATCCAGCGTCAGTCATCGCATACACTGCAAAGGTTGCCAACCAGTGTTCGCCTTCATAATGACCACTGAAAACGTATTCCAGACCTGATTTTTCGTGGGCGCGGGCGCTCGCCAAAAGGACCTCCCGCCTTGGATCTGTTTGTGGAAGCGCGAACGCAACGCCGTATTGGGTCCAGGCACGATTAAAGTTCAAGCCTGCTAGATGGACCAACTTTCCGTCAGTCACATCCGATACAGATACAGGTGAGAGCAGAGACTGGGCACTGCCATTGGGAATTCCTAACTGAGGCAGAAAGGTCTCTAACCATCGCGCAAAGTCCGTCGCGTTGAGCGTGCGCCGCATCAAGTCGGCTTCGTTCAAGCATGTCGAAAAGAAATCTTGACCAGATGGCTCATAACGCGCTGGATAGTCGCTGTCATTCAAGTACTTGTTTACGCAAAAATCGCGAATTGAGCTTTGCAAATCTGGATCGTGGATGGTTATCGCATAGTCATAAATTTGGGCCAGTGCAAAGCCGGTATCGGGATGCTCACCTGTTCTGATGGGATATGTTAAGCGAGGAAGATAGGCCTTAACCAATTCCACTATTCTTAATTCAAGCGGTTGAAGGTTGGCGGACCAGCGTTGAGCATCGGAGTCCTGCCAAGTGCGCAATTCAATCACTAGACGCAATAACCATGCCCAACCATACATGCGCTCAAAACTCTCATTTTCTTTGACGTTGAAATAGGCAAGTTCTTGCAATAGCTTCTCTGCAGAAAGCTGGCGGTCAAGCAACTGCCGAACTTCCAGAGCCTTTTCATGCTGCGGGTAAAGCTTGAGGAGTCGCACTAATAGCCAGTGCCCGTGAACAGACGAATGCCAATCAAAACAACCGTAAAATACAGGATGTAGTTCACGAGGAGATACGACGTCCGCTGCGCTTGTCAGTACATTGGAAGGCTTATTTGGATATTCTCTTTCGATGCCTGCGAGAGCCAAATTCATAAACTGCGCTACTTGTTCCCTGGTTAGTGCTAGATGCCGCCCATCACTTTGAGCCTCCTGCGCGTAAACTCTTTCAACCTCCTGCGCATCAATGTCGCAGGCCAGCAACACTATCCACATAATGGTCCATATCTTTGCCCAAGAAAGTAGCTGCCGTTTCATAGATTGGCCCAATAGCATTTGATCAGTTGTTTTGTTAATTAGTTGAAGGGTTAAGAATCGTGCTCTAGAAGTGTACTTGGATATGCTTTCAAATGCTCAGCCACTGAGGCGAGTAAAGGATCTATGGTTTGACGTTGAATAGAATCAGCCGGGGGCCACGTCCACCATTTAGCTTCCTCGTGTTCGGTCAAACGAATTGGTACTATGTGAGGTAAGTAACCTAAGTAATAAACGACCCTCTTGTCATAATAACCGCGTTTGGCATTTAGGACTTGGTATTCAATCGTGAATTGAAATTGTGGATCAATTTCGATTTGAGACGCTGAGACTCCAGTTTCTTCTTCCGTCTCACGCAGGGCAGTTTCGAGAGACGATTCTCCCTCCTCGGCATGTCCCTTGGGCAAGTCCCAGCGGTCAGCATGTTTGAGCAAAAGAAACTGGGGAGGGGATGTGCGAGTAAAGAGTATAATTCCGCTAGCGAGTAACAACTTTGACATTGGAGTTCGATTTGGGATTCTTGACTACAGAATTAAAAGCGAAGTACTTACCAATGGCTGTAATTCACTCGAGAAACTTTCTGTCATAGCTTGTGATGATACGAGGCTACGGACCTTGGCTCAACCACGGCACCGCCGTGAACCCGGCGACGCGTCTGAAATTGAATTGCGCACAAGTGGATTGAATTGTTGAACTTCATGATGTTGCTGGTCGCCAAAACCGACCTGTAAGGATAACATCGTCGCCTATTAGGATTGTTCCTCGCATGACCAGCCTCCCGAGTGCCTAAACATGAAAATCTACACGAAAACCGGAGATGACGGCACGACAGGAGTCTTTGGGGGACCGCGTGTGCAGAAATGTGACGACCGTATCGAGGCCTACGGTACGGTCGATGAATTGAACTCCATTTGTGGTGTTTTGATTTGTGAACTAGCGGAATTACCCGATGGAGCAGAAAAGGAATGGATGGTGGAGGTCTTGCGGCACATTCAAGCTGATCTGTTCTGCGTTGGTTCGGAGTTGTCCGCTCCGGACCCGGACAAACACGGATTGCGACTAGTTTCCGAATCATCGATTTCCCGACTAGAAAGTGGAATAGATTGCGCAGAAACGCACGTTAGCGCGCTCACCAACTTTATCCTTCCAGGAGGTACCAGAGCAGCGGCTCACTGCCATTTAGCCAGGACCGTGTGTCGGCGTGCCGAACGACGCGCAGTACGTCTATTAGGAGAAACGACCCAATCCCAGGTGGTCGTCTATCTGAATCGCCTCAGCGACCTATTTTTCGTCTTAGCACGGTTGGCGAACCATCTGCGGGGTGTGCCGGATGTGATTTGGCATCGTCCCCAGCCATAGCCGTCGGAATGCACCAAAAAACTGGTGCGGGTGCCCACTGCTATCCGCAGGCGGTCAAGCCAGCAAGCCCTAGCCTTCGAAGTATTCGATCCCTTCCCGTCTGAAGCACCGGAATTGTTTCCTTTCCGGGCCGTTACGATCGGACTCAGCCGAGAACAAGTTCGCATGTGTGAGCCCTAGAAATCGGACAGACGTGTCGATTCCCCGATTCCGCTTCTCAAGGGATTCGTTAGACTGAGTGTTTTCGAGAGCAAGATCCCTGAAGGCGAGCGGGGCTTGTTCCGTGCGCCGTTTGCTGTGACCATTTTAGGGCTTTGGAGGTACCGACAGGTCGAACGCCACTTTCAGGTCTCCCTTCCCCCTACTTACAAAGCACTTATTGGGCTTCTCGTCTGGAGAATTATCGAATGAAAAAGATTGAAGCTATCGTTCGCCATTTCAAGCTCGAGGATGTGAAGAATGCCTTAACAGAGCAAGGAATTCACGGCATGACGGTCAGCGAAGTTCGTGGATATGGACGACAAAAGGGGCATACGGAAATATACCGCGGTACAGAGTATGCTGTAGATTTTGTTCCAAAGGTCAAAATTGAAGTTGTTTGTACTGACGACAATGTACCGACGGTAATCGAAACGATTCTTCGTACTGCACAGACGGGACAGATTGGTGACGGTAAGATTTTCGTTACCGATTTGAGCAACGCGGTGCGAATCCGAACGGGAGAGTCTGGCGAAGAAGCCATCTAGATCGGGTGGTTGTTTCATGCCCATCTCCAGCGGCTTACCACCGGTAGTGATCCAAGCACGGCAAAAGCTCCAGGAGGGTCGTCAAAAGCTGCGAGCGCAGCATGACTCCGGGTCTCCTGGTCTGCAAGTATGTTTTCGTTTTACTGATCTCATAGATTCGATCATTCTTGATCTTTATCAATCCGCGGCGCAACAGGTAGGCGCTGACGAGCTCGAGGGTCAATTTGCATTGGTGGCACACGGAGGGTATGGTCGCAAAGACCTAGCGCCTTTTTCCGACGTAGACTTGATGCTCTTGCATACCAGGGACGTTGAAGAAACAGCAATTCAGCTCGCTCGCAACTTTAGCCAAGCGGTCGTGGATGCGGGATGCCTGTTGGGGTTTTCCCTACGCACTATACCCCAGGCTCTAAAGCTCGCCTGGACAGACGCCACAGTATTCACGTCCTTGGCGGAAAGCCGTCTCGTGAGAGGTTCGTCGGAGCTGTTTTCTCAGTTCCACCAGGATTTTGTCTTGGGTGCCAAGCGACGAGGTCGAAAGTTGATTGCGGCGGTTCAGGATGCACGTTGGCAAGAGCGTCACAAGTACGGCGAGACAGTTTTTCTTTTGCAGCCCAACATTAAGCGCTCACGAGGTGGGCTGCGCGACATCCAGCTGGTTCGTTGGATCGGATTTGCACGCTATGGTGAATCCGACTTGGAGAGATTGTGTCAGCTCGGCCATTTAGCCCAAGAAGATTATGTCGCCATTCGAGCCGGATTTCATTATTTGCTTCGCTTGCGAAATCAAATGCATTTTGATGCGAACAAGTCGCAAGACCAACTCGATCGCGCCCTGCAAATTCGCTTGGCTAGTTGGAGCGGATATATGGGTGACGAGGGAATTCTGCCGGTTGAACAGTTCATGAAAGAGTATTTTGAACGTACGAGTGACGTTCGCTACAGTAGTGCTCACTTTGTCGCGTCCGCTAAGTGGCAGTCTCCAGCTGCTCGTTCATTGGAACATTCCTTTGGGCTGCCCATTCAACGAGATTACCGAATTGGTTGGCGACATATTTGGGCCACGAAAATGGGGTTGGTACGGCTCAGGCGTGACCCTGCGGCAGTACTAGAATTGATGGCCTATTCCAATACGTATAACAAGCCAATTGACCATCAGACTTGGCGCGAAATCCGTTCAGCCATGCTTACTCGTGAGATCACAGAGATTGATCAGCTGACTATTCAACGTTTTTGGGCACTGTTGTCCCAGGCTGGAAAAATTGCTTCCAATCTCAAGCGATTGCACGAATTGCGGGTATTGGAACAGATCATACCAGCCATGACGCACGCGCGATGCTTGCTTCAGTTCAACGAATACCACAAATACACGGTAGATGCACACTGCATTCGTGCTGTCGAATGCGTGACCGAACTGCAATCCGATAGTTCCCTGTTGGGAATCATCTATCGTGGACTCAAGAGCAAGGCAATCCTGCATTTGGCGCTGTTGATCCATGACCTTGGCAAAGGCTTTCCTGAGGATCATAGTGAAGTTGGACGCAAAATCGCTGCAGAAACAGCCGATCGACTACGTCTAAGTTTGCAAGACAAGGAAACGTTGATGTTTTTAGTGCATCAGCATCTTTTGCTGGCCCACACGGCGTTTCGTTTTGACTTGAATAACAATGAGGCGGCCGTCAAGTTTGCGTCTGTAGTAGGCTCCAGCGAACGCTTACGACTCCTGCTGCTTCTAACTTATGCGGACCTTGCTAGTGTCGGGCCAGACGTAGTTAACCAGTGGAAAGTGGATTTGCTGCTACAGCTTTACTATCAAACAGACGCCCACTTTCGCGACGACAAACCAGGAGATCGATTTAACGAAGAAATTGACGCGCGCCGCCGCACGATTCTTGACCAGCTTCCCAGTGGCTCGGATCCTGTGTGGTGGGAGGAACAGGTGCGTAGTTTGCCGGTCGGTTATCTATCCCGTAGTCCCGCGAGTCAAGTGATTTCGGAGATTTCCCGCCTTGGGCAACTGAACAACGAAAACGCGATGGTGTGGGGCAAATACAGCGAGGCATTGGAGGCGGTAGAGTATTCGATAGCGTTCAAGCAAACTGGCAAGCTCGTAGGAACTTTCCATCGCATAACCGGCGTGCTTTCCAGTAGCGGCATGCAGATTATCGCTGCCGACATTCATACGCAACCGGGATACGTCGCCTGGGATAGGTTTTTGGTGGAGGACAAAGAATTCGATGGAGCGCCTCCCCCTGGTAGGATTGAAGAGGTCTGCCAGAAGATCATCAAAGCCCTGGATCCCAAAAACACGACCGGACCCAGCTTTCCAAGAATTTGGCGTAAGACGTTGTCCAAGTCCTCGGAAACCCTCCACACGCAGCCCACTCAAGTACGATTTGATAATAGCTCCTCGGATACTCATACGATCATCACGCTTTTCGCGTACGACCGAATGGGACTCCTACACGATGTTTCCAAGGTCCTTTTTGAAATGCAAATCGTGTTGCATTTTGCCAAAATAAGCACACACTTAGACCAAGTTGTAGACGTATTTTATGTTTCTGACCTCGAAGGTCGTAAGATCGAGGAAAGTACGCGGTTGTACATGATTCGACAACGTCTCTTACAAGCCGCCAAGCAGGTTAGTTAATAGCTATCCCACCGTTAGACTTTCTCTATTCGTCACTCTCTTGCCGATCCGTTCATCGCGACACGAGTTCGCTCGCTCTAGATTTTTTTCCCGCTGTATTGCTTGCTAAAGATGAATTACCGGGCATGCTATTGATAGAGCACCCACGATGCCCACTACGACACCGGCCTCGTAGCACATGTGGTTTATGTTACCATCGAACAGGGATAGTTCGTGGTGCCCTTTTTTGCGACTCTCACACAGCTCCCATTTCCGGAGCGATTTGCAATTCTCGCGTTAAGGGTACCCTGAAATGAGGAAGATTCTCACTATTTTAGCCGTCGCATGCGCATGCGTCGGTGTTTCGCCGTTGCATGCCCAAGTTCAAATTTTGGGATCCTACGGTCAACCCACCTTGGCTCCTCGGTTGGTGGCAAACCAGAATCTCTTGGGTGAGGATTCCGCAACAGCCGAATCGTCTGCCATTGCCAATCCATTTGATTATCTTTCCCCTTCCGCGGATAGCGCCGCATCTTCGACGTTTGGCGGAACAGGACTTTCCGAACCATCGTTAGTGCAGCCCAGGATCAGGCCACTTGAGCCACTTATTCCTGACGCTCCCGTCGTTACGGAGTCTCCTAGCGACCGACAATTGACCAACGACTCTGCTGACGATTTCCAAAAACGACCCATCGATTCGCGTGCCGTCAATCAAGGGCAAGTAGGAGTCTCGACTCCCTATGCTTTAGACGCCAACGTAGGCACATCTTTCGTTCCCACGGTTCCCAACGCAGGTTTTGCACCAGCCCAGTGGTGCCAACCGACCGCTGGATACAACCCAGTAGCAACGTATATGCTGCGTCAATGGTGTGTGGACGGTTTGTGGGACAATTATCCGTGCGAGCGCGCAGCATTGTGCGCCGATATGCACGGTCACCTTACAAAGAAATCTGCCTGCAGTACCTGCGCACCTGGCATTGCTTGCAACAGCTGCCAGCCAATCAATCGTTATACTCAGCCAACTCATGGCTGTAGCACTTGCCAGAACGGCAACACTTGCCAGTTAAGTGCCCCAGCATTAGTTCAAGGTCCCCCGACGTTCCATTCGACTTGGGCTGGATTATTGCCTTCAACTCAAACACCAGCTGCTGCACCAAGGTACGCGGTGCCTCCGGCTGTGCCTACGCCAGCACGGGTTGCTTCCTATCAGCAATTCCAATAATGCTACGAACAGAATGCTTTGTTAGTAGTCAATGTATTTGAGAGCGGTGAGAGCGAGTCTATCACTATTTCGATTGAAAATGGATTGAAAGTCATTTGGCTTATTACCCGAGTCGATGACCAGGCCAAACTTGGCATAAGAGTAGCGTCTTTTTGCCAGTTTGATCAGAGATTTCCTTGAAATCACGCGCTATACGTCCGTGCGACGCGCACTAAAGCAGCACGACTTGCAATCGCTTGCGAACTTGCGAGTGCGAAAAAATCGGTTTTTGTAGAATTTGAGTTATAACTTCCGAGTGACTGGACCGATAAAACTTAAACCACGGATTGGGAGGGTGGAACAGGGTTTTAACCTTGTTCCAACGACATGTATGGCTATGGTGTGACGATGGAGCGGCATGCCGTAGCCATTTTTATTGGCATACTTCTTAGGGATTGTTTTTTCCCTAGAGGTTTCTGCAAACTATTGCTGGGTCTCAGTATATTAGAGATGATGGGCTCATAGTCTTTAGGGCAAGCGCGCATCCTATTCCCTCATCTCGGCGCGCCGAAAGCTCTCAGATAGCGCCGCAACTAACTTTATCCACCCGCTCGCGAAAATAGTGAGCCGTACGTAAGGCCTCGGGTAGTGTGCAAAGTGTGCCATTGATCGAGAACACCTCCTCCGACAGTTCCTTTCGGCGATCATGCCGATTTCCATTTCATATTACAACTTCCCTCCGTGCCTTCGCGCCTTTGTGAGAGACAATCATGCCGTCTCCTCGACACAATGACCGCCAAAGAGTAAACGTTGAAGTGGCACTAGCCAATATCCAGGAATCTGACCGACCCTTCGGGGTGTCTGACAAATCCCTAGGGCGTGACGGATAGGTGAAGCTCCATAGATAGGGAATTCTTTTCCCATTCAGTGAGATGTGAGTGCTAGGGGAAGTTCTCCTGTTGTCGGGAAGCTGCGAAGGCTAAGCTGCATGCCGAATTCGAAGCGACGCTGAATGCTGCTGTTGATTCACTTGATGGGACTATTACTGGGAAAATCATGCAGAAAAGGCTGCCTAAAGTAGTCCAGAATATTTGGGCAGACACCGGTTGTCGGGGCAACTCGACTGTACTCACTTCGGCTGATAAACTAGCTCGTTGTCGTCGCCCGATTCGCATACCCCCGAGCAGCAAGTCCAACGCCATATTTTTCAAAATACAATCTGTCCCAGGATAGATTTGATAAATAAACTGACAAAGACATCGAGCAATGATTCAACTCATTTACGCTAGTGCAGCAACTATCGATTTTTCAATCACTGATCTTCGGCAGCTTCTAAAGACTGCACGCGAATTCAACGAATCGGCAGGCATCACCGGTATGCTGATATTCCACGAAGGCTCGTTTCTGCAGATCTTGGAGGGCGAGGAACATGACGTGGTCACTCTTTACGACAAGATCAAAAAGGACATTCGCCACAACAATATAAGAGTCTTGCTGAAATCGGAAATAGACGAACGGAGTTTTGGAGACTGGAAGTTGGGCTTCTATGATGCATCGGGAGCTGCAAGCAGTGCTGATTCAGGATTCATCGACTTTTTTAGAAAGAAAGATAACTTCGAAGAGTCTGAATTAGATCGCGCAAAGAAGACTTTGATGCAATTCCGCGAAGGCGCATGGCGACAACGTGTCGATACATGACAAGTAAACTCCACCGAGCCAACGGATAGGACGCCGGGCAACGCAATTACGACTACCAGACCCGGCCTGATAAAAAACATTTGGCTTTCTTCCAATGAAAAAATGTGGCGGGATGATCGCAACCTATGATGCGTTTCTGGACGTTTTTTCAACTGGATAATGCGCGACGATGGAACACGCTGCCCTAGATCGCCTCTTTCGCTTAACGACAATACCGCGTTCAATAGACTGGAGTTACCATGCACAAATACCTTTTTATTGTTATAGCTTTTGCGGGCCTTGGATTGGTCTTTGCAGCGTCTCCGATTAGTGAAGGAAATAGGTTGCAACTAGGAAATTTCTCAATTAGCTTGACCGTGAAGGATATCGTCGCTTCAAAGAACTTCTACGAAAAACTAGGATTTGCCCAGGTTGCCGGAAACTTGGACCAGCGCTGGGTTGTTCTAAAGAATGGAGACACCAAAATCGGTCTATTCCAAGGAATGTTTGATAAAAATACACTGACGTTCAATCCAGGATGGGATGCAAATGGAGATCAACTTGACTCCTTTTTGGATGTACGCGAAATCCAAAAGAGGCTGCTTGAATCGGGATTGGAGCTGACAACCAAAGCAGATCCCAATTCAACGGGACCGGCCTTTGTTGCTTTCGTTGACCCGGATGGAAACCCTATTTTGATCGATCAGCACGTCCCAAAACTGTAGTCAACTGCGCATACGATCAGTTTGGGTTCAATCAATCCCAGATCGTCAAGATTTAGGGCCATTTGTCTTAACTGGAGTTGGCTGACACAAGATCTCTTTCAGGGCCGAATTATTCAACCGATCGCATTTACTCTACGCGGCAGATGAGGCACTTGAGATACTCGCTTTCAAGACAGGTGGTGTCTACAGGATGATCGAAATCAGCGCTACGTGACTCCAAAATCTGAAGGCGACGCTTGGTCTTCCGCGATACGGCTCCCAAAAGGCCGGCAAAGTCTTCGCGGCTCACGCGACCCGAACAGCTGCACGTGACGAGCAATCCTCCAGGACTCAGTATGCGTACAGCATTTAGGTTTAGTCGATGATAGGCTCTGATTGCGGCAGCAACTTGGCCTCGATGACTGGCCATGCGCGGTGGATCAAGAATGACGGTTTGGAATTGCGCGTTCTCCGAAACGAGATGTTCCAAATAATCAAAACAATCAGCCTGTACGAAATCGATGGCCGGAAAGCCGTTCAATTGCAAGTTTCGCTCGGCCCCTTCAAGTGCGCGCAGGCTGGAGTCTACAGCGGTAATCTCAGTGGCTGGAGTCCACTGACGTGCAGCCAACGAAAAACCTCCGACGTAGCAGCATACGTCTAACAGCGGTCCAGCTTCGATCCACCGTGCTGCCGCAGCGCGATTGGCTCGCTGGTCCAGGTAGTATCCCGTTTTTTGACTGGCCGACAAATCAATAGCCAACTTGACGCTGTTTTCTACGATCTGCAGAGGACCAGTTGGTGGAATACCACGCAGGAGCTCATCCTTACTTTCCAATCCCTCTTGCTTGGCAGTCGCGGCATCAATTCGAAGGAATATGGCCTGTGGGGCAAATTTGGATTCAATCCAATCGGCAATGAGATCCAGCCAGGGGAGCAAGGCATAGGCCGTAAGCTGTATCACGACACAATCGCCAAAGCGATCAATTATGACTCCACTGAGGCCATCTCCTTCACTGTTGACCAGACGCAGGGCGTCCAAATTGTGATTCCGAGACATCCAAAAGTTTCGTAGATTGCAAGCCCTCTCTAACTGACGCAACAACCACGCTTCATCGAGATCCTCTGCAAGTGTTTTCTGGTATAGACGAATGCGAATTCGGCTGTTTGGATTGTAGATGCCCCGTCCCAGGGAAGCCCCGCTGGGCAGCAAACAATCGACAATTGTGCCGGGTGGCAAGGGAAGAGTAGGGTCGATTACGGATCGATCCAAAATCCATGGATGAAAACCGTCTAAGGCATGGGAGCGTTTGGCGTTTAAAAAAATCTGAGGATAGTCTGGCATTGGATCGTAATCGTAGTGGAACAGACCAGCTATTGGCCTGAAAATGAGTGGTTTAACGCTTGCTACGAAAAAAGGCCAGCCTGGTTCCACTTGGCGGAATTGATCGCTGGCCACGAAATGAGGAGCGATCTAATCTCTTGTTTTCACCTTTTGAAGCAGTGTTTCTTGTCTTTTTACGGTGCAACATTCAGAAAAAGCCAGGGATGTCACAAGCGAACGCGAAACTCCTAGCTGCTCCGACATGAATCTGATGGAGCTTACATCGCAGTCTAGTCAGAAACGTGACTCTGAATAGTGAGGCGGGAGTTAGAGCCTAGCTATTTTCGAGATATAGGCTGAGGTTAAAAAGAGATATTGTCTGTAGTGGCATGCCTGCCTAGGATCCGGAGCCTAGGTTGAAGATGGTATGGACGGACAACAATTGTGTTGAGCAAGAGAATTACTCCTGGCGACGTCCCGCTCGGCTCGCGGTTCGTACTTGGGAATCTTCCACGCCTTGGACAACCATCGTAATTGATGTGCGGTGAACGGTCATCCGCGCTAATCACCGCCTATTGATTAAGAGGGAATTGCTTCCCATTAAGCGAACAATTCGGGAATTACTTTGCCGTCGCGCACGATCATGATCGGGCGACCAGTTTCGGTGTGGAATTCCTTGCTATGGTCAATACCTAGGCTGTGATAGAAACTGGCAGCGACGTCATCGGGTTTGATACCTGTGTGACGTGGGCCGGCGGCTGTATCATCGCTCTCTCCGATCACTTGTCCACCTCGCATGCCGCCACCGGCCATTAGCATGAACATGCAGCGAGGATAATGATCACGTCCTCCTTCTGCAGATCGCGTGTTGATTTTGGGAGTACGCCCAAACTCTCCAGTACACATCACAGACGTAGAATCCAGTAGGCCACGTTGCGCAAGTCCGACGTACAGCGCAGAAAGTCCAGCATCCAGCTCGGGCAACAGCTTGGTGCTGAGTTTGGTGAAATTATCGGTATGAGTATCCCAGCCACCAAGCGAGAGCGATACAAACCGCACACCCGCTTCGACTAGGCGAATGGCCAACAGGCAGCTTTGCGAAAACGCATGTTCAGAAAACTGCTTGGCAAAACTAGGATCTTCGCGGGAGATATCAAAGGCCTCGCGCGCTTTGGGGCTAGTAATCATCGCGAAGGCTTTTTCGTTGAATCGATTTAGTCCTACCAGCAATTGTTCTTGTTGTTCGACTTCAGCGAAGGCTCGGTCCAAATCTTTGAGCAGGCCTTGCCTACGCTCGATTTGTTCCACCGTCATGCCATTATCAAGGCTAATGCCTCGAACACTAAAGGCTTGTCCCGCCGTAGGGCTAGCTCCCGTATTCATGGGCGCATATTGTATTCCCAAGAATCCGGCTCGCTGATTTCCGCGTGGGATGGCTACGAACGGTGGTAGTTCTGGTGCAACGGATAGTTCTCGCGTCACAACGGCCCCGAAGCCAGGATACTCGAGCGAAGCCAGCGGGCGGCTGCCAGTATTGACGTATTCGCTTCCTAGGCGGTGAGCAGCCAGCGTGTGGCTTACACCACGCAGGATGGCAAACTTGTCGGCGCATTGAGCTAATTTGGGAAGATGCTCGGAAATGCGAATGCCGGGGACATTCGTATCGATGGTCGTAAACTTGCCACGCACGTCATCGCCGGCTTCTGGTTTGGGGTCGAAGGTGTCGATGTGCGAAGGTCCACCGTTGAGGTCAATGAAAATTGCCGCTTTGCCTTTGGCGCCCGGGCGAATTTCGCCGGCCGAGGCCATCTGCAAATAATTTGCGAGAGAGAACGATGTGGCGGTAAGGCTACCCACACGCAGAAAATCTCGTCGTACGTAACCGTCGCATGTTCGTTTTAATGTCATTGGACCATCCTCAGTGGGCTGTGGGTTTTGTGTTCGGTTGTATAGGTTTGGGCCGGTCGATCGTTGTCGGGTTCCGCAATGGCCAGGCCCGATGAGGAAGCTGCCCTCTCCGAAAAAGGAATCGTCTTTTCGACGCTTCCTTTTTCGACCCTCCCAAAGTTGGGAAGGTTAGTCTGCATTTTCGATTCCTGCCAGAATTGGAAGGGCTAGTTTGCTTTCTTGATCCCTTTCCAAAGTTGGGAGGGTTGTTTGTAGTTGCTGAAATCTTCAAAGCACTAGAATGGTTAGTGGTTCAAGATGAACTCTTTGGTATTCACTAAGCTCCACATGAGTCCTTCGATGGCAGCAGTGGGAGATTCTTCCTCCTCGAAGTACTTCTTGGCCAAGGAAATCTCGGAGTTATCCGGTCGGCGACTAAGCGTACGAAGGTAAGCCTGATCAATCAACCACTCCAAGTCTTGCGAACCTATCGCGGAGGCAGTGGTCTCTGCGGCAGATTCGGGATCGGGACTGGAGGTTTCGCCCATTAGGGCACGCAGCTGGTCTTGCTGTCCATTTTTCCTGGCTACCGACATGGCGCGTTTGCGAAGTTCGGATCGCTTTTCTTGCAACTGCGATACGAGCGTTTCATTTCCCTGGGCTTGAGCCTCGTCTAGGCGGTCATCCAGTCGTTGAATTTGTTTGATGAATCCCTGCATAGCAGGTGGCGTTTCGGCAGAGGTTGATTTCGAAACGGCAGGTTCTGTTTGGCCTAATTGCAGTTTTCGACCCACGCTACTGACCCAGCTATTGCGTGGGTCGCTCAGCCAGGATTGGACTGCCGTATCGTTGATGAGGAATACGGTTTGCAGCAAACTCGGCTCGCTTGAGCGGTCGCAGTCGCAATTTGTTTCGCGCACGCTCCGGCCAAAGACGCTGAGTGCATAGCTTTCGTCATCTCGGCCCGGAGCCCTCGCGCTGGCTCCAGATCGGGTGATGGCTCGATCGATGTCTAACTCCTGCGCGCGGAGTGCGTATTCATCGCTGGCCAGTGCCATGCGTACGGCATCGTAGGTTGATTCGGCAGGCAGGCGTCGTAATAACGCATGGCTGAAATTCTTCTTATCAAGTCGGTTGGTATCGTTCGCTAACCAGCTTCGCTGATATGTATCGCTATTGAGGATCTCGCGATGCAACCACTTCATGTCGTAGTTACTGGCGATAAATCCAGCGGCTAAATGGTCCAGCAGCGGGGCGTTGCTGGGTGCGTTGGCAAGGTTCAAGTCGTCGGCAGGGTTGACGATTCCAACACCAAAATACTGTGTCCAGACACGATTTACAAAAGCCTTCGCAAAGTAAGGATTGTTGGGATCACGCAACCACTGCATCAGCTTACTCCGGACGTCATCTTGATCCAGATTCACCCATTCCCCACCCAATAATTTGGCTTTGCGTGTTTCCGCCCCCTTGGCTGTCTTGGTATTCTTGTCCTTGGTTCGAACTGGTTCGTTTCGCAGTACCAATTCCGGCAGCGGAACGGTGCCCCCTTCATTGAGGCATTTGGCCAATTCACGTCGGAGCAAATTGCCTTTCAAACTCTTGTCGATTTCCAATTCGCTTAGCATCTCATCCATGACACGTTTGGCGTCTGAACCACGCGTGTTTTGATTGGCTTGAACGCCAGTAAACAGGCGCTCAAAGTTCTCGAAATCGGATTTGGCCCACTGATCAAAGGGGTGTTTATGGCACTGGGCACATTGGATACGTACGCCCAGAAAGGCATAGGCAAACCCAACTACCCGATCCTCAGACGATTGGAAATTTCTTCTAGCCCAATAATGCACCATGCCCGGGCGCTCGGCAAACTTTTCGCCAGTTGCGTCACGACAGATTTCCGACATAGCTTCGCAATACTCGCGATAACTCTCATCGGGTTTGCGACTCGTGGCGGTAACGATACCTTCAACCAAGACATCGTAGGGAACATTGTCCTGAATCCGTGAATAGATCCAACGATACCATTGATTAGCTGGGCTCACGCCTTGTGGCATGAAGTTATTTAGTTGGTCATCGTTATTGCCGGTGATATCGCACAGGAACGTAGTCCACTGCGCGGCGTAGCCCGGACGGCTCAGAAGTTCCTCGATCTTGGCATGACGTTTGTCGGGCCGTGAATCATTTTCAAAGGCGATAACTTCCTCGGCAGTTGGTAGCGTACCGGTAACATCCAGCGAAGCGCGCCTCAAAAAGGTCTCGTCACTGCACACATCCGAGGGCAAAACGCCTACTTTCCGGAGTTTATTGAGAACCAATCGATCTACTTCGGTGTTGAATTCGAGGGGTGGATAATTGTGGGCCAGTTCAAGGGAAGCAGGTCGAATAATTTGAATCGGAACGACGGCATTGTCGTACGAAATGACTACGTGTGTGTCGCCAGGATCAGCACTGGTAACGAGTCCCGCCTCGTCAATCTCGGCAATCGACGTATCGTTGCTTTGGTATCGTGACAGGCACGTTACATCTTCACTGGTGCCGTTCTCCCAGTGAGCAATAACTTGCAATTGCTGTGTTTGTTTGCTGTCGGTGAATTGAAGCTCGTTTGGTAGAACCTCTAGACGACTCAGCTTTTCGATTTGCCGACTCTCGTAAGGTGCGCCAGCTTCAATCCACTTGCGCACTACCCAGTACTCCCAACCCCCTTCCTGAAATCGTTGGCCACCTTCATGCACGTCGGCATCAATGGGTTTGGCCAATATCAGGCTAGCTGTGACATCTCGCGTGTCGAGGCGACTTGAATCCTCTTCCATAAGGGCTTTGTAGTCGGCATCAAAATCGTAACCAAACAAGGACAAGGTGAATCCGCCTTGGCCTTGGAAAGATCCGTGGCAAGCCCGTCCATTACATCCCAAGCGCCCCATCAATGGCGAAATGTGCTTTTGAAAATTTGGCACTTCATTCACTGTTGGCCCTCGTTCTGGGTCGCCGGCAGCGAATCGCTCGAAGATTGGTGGTAATGTTCCACCATCAGTTGCTTGCGCTTCAGGGGCAGCCAACCACGGCAACAGACCCGAGGCTAAGAAGGCTACCATTACAAACGAACAGAGTCGCATTTCACATCTCCTAATGCGGGCAAGCACCAAGTTGACCGACCCTAGAATCTTGGAACCGAATTCCTAAGTTTTTGGGCAAGTGTGGAGGGGGCTGGGCGGGTAATCAGGTCTTGAGAGTCTAGGGCAGTAGATGCGGGATAAATTCCTGGCTGCATAAGGATCTCGAAACTTGTCGAAGCGGCCAAGTGGAAAGTTGGATGTGGGCGTTCACCGAATGTCCATCATTCACCCTTTATTCTACCCAATTCTGAGGAATCCAGCCAAGTTGTTCTTTGGACAAAAGGTCGCGGATTGTTGAGTGTTTTTCGGTCGGTTCCAAATCTGCTAACCCTATCGGGTATCGGCCCTCAAGGTCAGTTCTCAGCGGGCTTTATTTGGGATTGGGACGATTTGCGGTTGGTCCAGCAATTTGAATTCGGAAAATGGTATAAATGAGGTATGTGATATCAACCTCATGGTTGGCGGTTTCTACGATACCATGCGGTTTTTTTCTTTCTTTCCCACCAATTAAGTGTAGAAAAACTATGTCAAACCAGCCATTTGAGACTCCTCCAATGATCGACGGTTATTTGACTCCGACGGGAGAGGAGTTGGCAACTCGAGGAACGCGATTGGTTGCAGCAATCGTAGACGGGGTCATCATAATGCTGATCATTGTTCCGTTGGTGATCCTATTGGCAATGATTGGGTTGGATCTGGGAGAAGGCCTTCTAGCCAATGTGGTGTCTACGATTTTTGGAATAGTTGCCTTTTCGTTAGTGCATGGGTTGTTGCTAATTTCTAGAGGCCAAACCATTGGCAAGATGCTATTTGGAATTCAGATCGTAGATCAGGAATCGGGCAAGTTGTTACCACCCGTGCGAGTTCTGGTTATTCGTTACTTTTGGATGATGCCTTTGTCGGTCCTGACATGGTTTGTTCCAGTGCTCGGAACGTTGGTAGGCTTAGCAGGGCTGGTAGATGCTCTCATGATCTTTAATACCGATCGGCTCTGCTTGCATGATCGACTGGCAAAATCCAAGGTCGTATTGTTTACACAGAATCGTGGCAAACTGGACAGCTGATGCCCAGCCAGCAAACCATGGCACGAGGCAAATAGTATGTCAACTGTTCGATCGCTTGCTTCAAGAGTGCTTGCGACTAACACACGGAGGGAAATCAATTGGCCACTACCAAGCGACGAAAGAACAGTCAAAAACTAGGCCATAGCAGCCCGCGTTCAGGTAAGGGCAAGAACCGGAAACAGACGATCAATGTTTTCCATCAACGCTTGGGATCGTTGACTTTTCATCAGGCAATCAAATTGCTTGGTGAGGATGGACCTCGGCTCATGCGCCTTGGCAGCCGTTTCACTGAGGTAGATCCGGATAACGTCTATTTGGGGCGTGATTTGCTGCGGGTTAGGTTGACTGATGTGGAGGAAAAGTATCGTGGCCCAGATGATCCACCAGCAAAAGCTGAAGGGTTTGTTACGGTAACATTGACTCCGCATGCAGCTCGCGCGAAAGAGCTGCAGACTACTTGTGATAGTTGCGATGCGCATTGTCACCACCTAGGGGCTGCACTCGAGTATCTGCTGGATACGAAAAGTGTGCTTGGACTGGCCATTCCGCCAGATGAAACAGTACCACTAGAGAATTTGACTGAGCGGGAATTGTTGGACCGCGCCCTGGCCGAACGCAACAAACGCGCCGAGCAAGAATCCATGCGTGTGCGGTGTCTGGACTCGACTACGCCGTGGTCCGATTACGTAGTTATCAGTGCCAATAACGGTAAATCGTATCGAGTTTCTTTGCGAGGCAAGGATCCCTACGAATCGTTTTGTACTTGTCCAGACTTTCGAACCAATAATCTCGGGACATGCAAGCATATCATGCACGTAAGTGCAAAGGTCTTTAGGAAATTTGGCAAGTCGATTGTGAATCGACCGTATGTACGCAAGCATACGTCGCTACGTATCCACTATGGAGAAGATTTTGGGCTCCGCTTCAATACGCCCTCAACCAAGAATGTTGTTGTGGAGGAAATCGTTGGCGACTTGGTAACAAATTCGAGCACGAATGTTCGAGAAGTGTTGCGCCGCATGGAGGCCTTGGAAACGAAAGGTATCGACTTGCAAATCTATCCTGACGCTGAGGAATATATTCAGCGACAACTGATTTGCGAGCAACTGACCGAGAAATGTCGCGAGATTCGCCTCAATCCAGCGACTCACCCGCTGAGGAAAGAGTTGTTATCCGTTGAACTACTACCTTTTCAGCTCGACGGGATTGCCTTTGCTGCGTCGGCAGGACGTGCGATTCTGGCCGATGATATGGGCTTGGGAAAGACCATTCAAGGAATTGGTGTGGCTGAGCTACTTTCTCATTGGGCTGGGATAAGTCGCGTTTTAGTGGTTTGTCCGGCATCCCTCAAGAGCCAATGGCGCGTCGAGATCGGCAGATTCAGCGGACGTAGTTCGCAGTTGGTCATGGGGAACGCTCGCGAACGCCGAGAGCAATTTCAAAGCGAAACTTTTTTTACGATCTGCAACTACGAACAGGTACTTCGCGATCTGGAGGCAATTGAGACGGTCAATTGGGATTTGGTTGTACTGGATGAGGGGCAAAGAATCAAGAATTGGGAATCTAAGACTAGCAATGTCATACGCTCGATTGTCAGCCCCTTTCGGTTGGTTTTATCCGGAACACCGCTGGAAAACAATTTAGGCGAGCTATACACCGTCGCTCGATTTGTGGATGAAAACCGCCTTGGTTCGGCGTTTCGTTTTTTTAATCGCCATCGAGTTGTTGACGATCGCGGACGAACATTAGGGTATCAGAACCTGGAAGAACTGCGTGAGAATCTGAGGCCGATATTGCTACGCCGAACGCGACAGGAAGTGGCCAAGCAACTGCCCAATCGTCGGGATGAATTCGTGCGGATAACGCCGACAGCCGAACAATTGGAGATTCACAACGGTCAAATGCAAGTTGTGGCGCAGGTTATTGGGAAGAAGTTCTTTACTGAAATGGATATGCTCCGTCTGCGTAGGGCTTTGGCTATGGCGCGCATGGTGTGTGATAGCACCTATCTCGTCAATCAAGCTGAGCCTGAATACAGTACAAAACTGGAGCGTTTGCATGAGTTATTAAGGGATCTTCTGGTGGATGATGGTCGCAAGATTATCATCTTCTCCGAATGGAAGCGAATGCTTGATCGTGTGGAATCGAGGCTCGATCAGTTGGATTGCGAGTTTGTAAGGCTAGATGGAAGTGTTCCGCAAAAACAGCGTCCCAAGATTGTGTCGAGATTTCAAACGGATCCTGAGTGTCGCGTCATCCTGATGACCAATGCAGGTAGTACAGGTCTGAATTTGCAAGCTGCCAATGTGGTGATCAATTGCGATCTGCCCTGGAATCCGGCCGTGCTAGAGCAGCGTATTGCTCGGGCGTATCGAATGGGGCAGAAGAACCCAGTACATATCTACAATATGGTTACGACCGATACGATCGAGGAACAATTGATCGATACTCTGGCGTCGAAGCAGAATCTAGCCGATGCTGCTATCAACCTTGAAAGTGAGGTTGATGAAGTCTCTGTTGGTAGTGGAGCGGATGAGTTGCGTCGACGGTTGGAGAGGATGAAGCTTCCGAAGTTGGAATCCCCGGTCGACCGAAGCAAATTGGCGCAGGTCGAGTCGGATACAAAGCGGCTGGCTGAGCAACGCCAGCAAATCTCCAGAGCCACCGGCGATCTCATTTCGGCAGCATTTTCCTTAGCCAACAGCTTACTAATCGGAGTTTCTGGACCTCCAGCAAGTGAACAAGCGGTGAGCAATTTGACCACACAATTGGCAAAGGCAGTCGACCGAGATGCAGAGGGAAGGCCTCAAATGACCTTCACACTTCCTGACGATAATGCGCTCCGTTCATTGGCAAGCACCTTGGCTAGCTTGTTGGCAGAGCGTGCGGCGAGTTGAAAATCGTCTGGGATGCGTGGTAGGGATGTCAGGGCGGGACGCATGGGTAGACTTCCCGCGCGCCCGGCTTGAAATCCCATCCCCGACCGCACTGCGACCGACCCTCCCAAATGAGGTCGTGCAGTTTTTGAGTCACTGGATTTAAAGGGGTTTTGGTACGTCTTGTAAAAGATGGATATGATTCGACGCAACAATACAAATTGCTTGCAATTCACCATCTCGCAGAATCTCAATTTTCTGGTTGTCCGGCGCTCATAACCGTTTGCCATTGTTGCACTTAAAAAGTGCACAACCTCAAATCGGGAGGGGAAGCGGAATTGAATAGGCCGGACACAGGTTAATAGTGATTGCTCAACGTGTCGGAAATCTGATCGGGCGAATACTCCAAGTAATCGACTCAATCGAATTGCCGAAGTTGTGTCGTTGCTAGCCGTTGATTTCGTAACCAGCTCGCTTCACGCGGCGCACAAGTTGATTGGCCTCTGCATCTCCGGTGAAACTCATTGTGCTCGGATTGTACTGGATTCTGCGACCGGTCAGGAGTGCGATGTTGGCTAAGTGTGTGGCATTGACGGCACGTACGTGATCACGGACGTTGGCCACCGGAGCTTTGCCATTTCGCACACATTCGAAGAAATTGTTCATGTGGCCCTTAGGTAGGTCTCCGCCATAAATCTTAGCCATGAGTTCTTCAATTTCTTGTTTGGCCTTGGGATCCGCGTCAACATCTTCTACCGGCTTACCTGTCAACGAGCCGCGATTGACGCGAATTTTTCCTCGATCGCCTTCGATTAACAACTCGTTGGGACCACTCACTAGCTGGATGGAATTGCCGGTGGAAAGTTTGATGTTCACGTCAAATGAATAGGCCACATTCCAGGCCACCGGCATTTCTTTGGGTGGGATCTTTCCAAGTAACAGACCCAACGATTGCTCGCGCGTGGTGCCCATGAACTCGCCCTTGCCGCTGGCCTCGATGGCTTCACCGTCGTCTCCGCCCAACGCCCAAAAGGCGATGTCCGTATGGTGCACGCCCCAATCGGTAACCTGTCCACCTGAATATTCAAACCACCATCGGAAATTCCAGCCGACGCGTTCGTCACAATAATCGACGGCCGGAGCAGGCCCCAACCACAGGTCCCAATCAAAACCCTCAGGTGGCTGGGACGTCTTGAACGGCCCGAACGGCTTTTCCTTGTCCTGTGCCCGCGAGGCTGCTTGACCTACAGAGCTAACTGCTCGCAGGTTCTCACCCAATCGACCGCTGCGAGCAATCGCCACAGCTTTTAAGAAACGATGATCAAATTCACTGCGTTGCTGCGTGCCAACTTGAAAAATCTTACCATATCGTTTGACTGCCTCTTGAACCTCGCGACCTTCTGCGAGAGTCAAGGTCAAGGGTTTCTCGCAATACACGTGCTTACCGGCCTTCATGGCTTCGATCGCAATTTTCACGTGCCAGTGATCTGGGGTGCCAATTGTAACTACATCTACGCCCGATTCCTTATCCAACATTTCACGATAGTCGTTGTAGATCTTGCATTGACGCCCTTTCTCGCCGTGGAAGTTGGAGAAATTAGTGGCATTCTTGAGACTTACATCACAGCACGCGATCAACTGGCCCAGGCCGGCAGCTTGCCCACCAATTCCGCTTCCGCGCCCGCCAACGCCGATGCAGGCAACCCCTAGACGGTCGTTGGCAGAGTCTTGGGCAGACAGTCGTGGTAGCAGCATGGGTGCGGTGGCGGCGCAAACACCGGCTCCCATCGATTTCTTGAAAAATGAACGACGACTGCTACAGGGCTGGTTCATGGTTTTGTCCGTTTCGAGTAGGTACAAGAATTCTGGCAATTATTCCCGTGTTTGACACATCCCATAATATCAGATCTTCGAACGCGGTGCCTGAATGGAGGCAAGGT
>JAGQOY010000138.1 GCA_020427005.1 Planctomycetales bacterium | reverse complement strand
CAGCGTTAAATCTAGGTCGCTCAACATTCAACGTTAGTTATCTTGATCCAGCTAATCCATTGCTTGGTACTTTATTGGACTAGACGCTAGTCCATCAATTCATTGGATGACTCATTTTTCCATCGAGACGTAGTTTCTTCGAGAGCAACCTTTCGCCGCCCAACGTCCTGTTCGGCTCACGGGGGCTCCACATGCGCTCATCAAGGTCGCACTGACACTCCAGCCAAACTGTCGCAGTCGGAAGAACTGTTATTCAGACTGAGAATTTACATCCATTTCACGCAGTTTGTAAATCAGTGCCCGTCGGCTAATTCCTAATTGTTTGGCAGCCTGTGTACGGTTGCCTCCTACCTCTTCAAGTGTTGCCAAAATCGTCGCGCGTTCCATTTGAGAAAGTCGCCCACCACGGGGCGACTGATTGGCTTGCCCAAAATCACTTTGCAGGCTCGCGACTACTTTAGCCGGAAGATGCTCAGGCAAAATGACATCCCCTTGGCACAGTAAGCAAGCTCGTTGTATAGCGTTCCGAAGCTCGCGAACATTTCCGGTCCAGGAGTAAGCTAACATGCTCTGAGTAGCTTGTGGGGACATCCGAACCTGCCGACGTGCGAACTGATTGGCAAAGTATCTAGCTAACGGCATGATGTCGTCTTTGCGGTCGGTCAGCGGAGGTACGATCAATTCAAATACATTCAAACGATAGAATAAATCCTCTCGGAAGCGGTGCGTCTGTACTTCGTGAAGCAAATCTCTGTTGGTTGCAGCAATCAATCGCGTATTGACGGTAATCGTTTTATCAGATCCCAGTGGAGTTACCTCGTGGGTTTCCAGAACTCTTAGAAGTTTGGGTTGCATTTCGAGTGGCATTTCACCGATTTCGTCCAGGAAAAGGCTGCCCCCGTTGGCCGTTCGGAACATGCCCTTTCGATCCTCGGAAGCCCCCGTAAAGGCTCCTTTAATGTGACCAAATAACTCGCTTTCCACCAACGTTGGAGAAAGGCCAGCACAATTGGTCGTAACCAGAGGTCCTGCAACCCGTTGGCTCCACAGGTGGATCAGTCGTGCAATCCCTTCCTTGCCGGCGCCGCTGGGGCCTTGTATCAGAATAGGGGCATCGGAGGGTGCCACTAAAGCAATGGTCTCGACTAGTTTCTTCATGACTGGACTATGAAAAACAAAGTCGGGAGGCAGCTCCGGTAATGAAATCGTAGAGCTGGAATCGTCTATGTCGGCTAGGTTCAAGGCGTCAAAAACTGCAGTTCTTAGTTCGTCTAGGTCGATCGGTTTTGAAAGGTAGTCATTGGCACCACTTCTGCCGGCAGCTACCGCTTGGCGAAGATCCGCATAGGCAGTTATAAGAAGGATGGGAATGGTCGGTTGTATTTCACGTAGCATAGGTAACGCGTCAATGCCGCTCATCTTCGGTAAACGCACGTCGAGCAAGATCATTGAGGGCTGAATCTGTTCGAGCTGAGACAGCATGTCCTCAGCTGATTCCGATTCAACTATTTGAAAGCCAAAGTTGGCGAAGTACCCACCAATCAACCTACGTTGATCTACCTCGTCATCGACCACCATGAGAATATGGTTTTGTGCAGCTGTCAGTGTCATGAGCGTTCCAGAGTCATTTACTCCGAATGCGAAGTGTTCACAGCCTGGATACCGTCAATCCAGAAAATGCTGCCTTTTTCCGGACCAGGAGTGTATCCGACCTCCCAGCCGTGGGCCACCGCAATTCGGCGCACAATTGACAAGCCAAGGCCAGTGCCGCCGGGGCGTCGCGTAACATATGGTTCAAAAAGCGATTCTACAATCCCCTCGGCGACTCCAGGACCTTCATCTTGGATCTCCAGACGCAAGGCGCCCGAGCGAGAGGGCACTCGAGAATCCATTACTGAGAATAGGATCGTTGAATCTGCTGGCGAGGATTCAATCGCATTCTGCAGTAGGTTGAAGAGCAACTGCCGAAGCTGCTGCGAGTCGGCCAAGATGTTCGTGTTTCGCTCGAGTCCGATGTTGGTCAAGCGAATGTGGCGGTCATCAAGATCCTGTTGCAATAGGACCTGCAACTGTTCAAACAAATTGTTCAAAGATACCTTCTCTTTTAGTGATTCGTTTTGGCGCGCAAAAGCTAAAAACTGATTGATTCGCGCTGTAACACGATCACACTCTTCAAGAACTGACTCCGCTTGTTCCTGTAGGATTTCATTCTGGAGGCCCGTGTCGACAATCCTCTGCGTCCAACCTCGAATTAATCCAAGCGGGTTGCGAGTCTCATGGGCCAGGCCGGCGGCTGCTTGCCCTAGCTCTCGTAAGTGGGCCGCCTCCAAAGAAAGCAATCGTGTATGCCCTTCCGCCTCTGCCAGCCGGATTGTGAATGTCCAACTAAAGCGTGCGGCTATCAAAAGTAAGGTCCCCAAAACTACCACCAACACACGGCTCCGGGCTTCCCGTTGAATCTGTGAAATCGTAGTCGAACGATCCAGCAGCACGATTGACTTGAACTGGTCATTTGAACTTGGCGCATTCACTGCAGAGCTTGGCACCGCAAAGTTGGTAGTGAATTGCAGTGTCTTGTTCCGCAATTGTTCGCCATCGGAATCAGTAAAGTCGATCTCTGTGGCCTTACCGGCAGTGTATTTGTGATCGTAATCTTCGTTGACTACGATCGCGATGGCTAAGACGTTATCAGCGGCCAATAAGGCATCAAGAGTCTGCGGTAGTTGTTGTTGTACAAAGGGGCCAAACCAGCGATGCGATTTAAGATTGCTATTGACGGCTGCGGCTAATGCCTGGGCTTGAGATGAGAGAGAGTTGCGAATCAACATGCACTGGTGGACATGTTCGGCCCATTGCCATGTCGCGAATGCGCACCACACCAATAACAGGATCAAGGCACTAGTCCACTGGTGCCTAAAAATCTGCGACAGACTACGGTGTTGTATTTGCACGGGGGACCTAGAGAAGTTCAGATACTCGGACTATAGGTTGTTTCAACAGAATCTCTACATTTGGCCTGCCGAGCCCCATTGGCGAATCGATTGAGGCTCGTGATTTTGGTAATTTTCACCGGCTACAGTGTCTCTTTCACAATCAATGTTTGCAGCAACAATGATGAGTTATCCTCGTTGGCCTCTCATGCCCCGACCTCTTCCAGCACCCCGGCCATTTTGGGCTTGCGACCCATTTCCGCGACCTGATCCACCTTGAACTATTTCGTCGAACTCAGCCTGGGGCAAGTACTCAGCCATGTAGGTACTACCGGACTGAGCAATCTGGCGAGTAAAGGCCCGCAAGTGGTTTTGAGACCCTTGAATTAACTGTTGTAACACTTGCCTCTGCCTGCTAGTTGTAGGCCCGGAGAGTAACTGGCGCAAATCAGCAATGTCGAGCTCTTCAATTTTCGCGCCCACGCGAACGGCATCAAGAGGACTCTGCATTCCCATCGCTACAAGCGCCGCGAATAACTCTTGATGCTTAGGGTAGACAAACACGCCCGGTGTTGAATCCAGACGTGATGTGTCGATTCCACTAGAAGAGAGGAGTCCTTCCAAAGCCCGCATGTGCTGTTGCTCGGCCTGAGAAATATTCGAAAACACACGCAGTTTAAATGATTCTCCGAGCCGAATGTAGACGTCTCGGGCTAGCTTCTCTTCCTCCCACATCATCGAAAGACTGGTACTATCCAGTCCACCTGTGATGGTTCCAATACCTCCACTCGGTGATGTTAGGCCAGCGCCTTGAGAATGCGCGCCAGCAACTTTTCCTCCGTTACCCGACTGTGCAGAATGTCCTCTTCGTTGTGCTAAAACTGGTGAGGGGGCAACCAAGGCAAGTATCAAGAGTCCTGTTTTCAAAGTCCTGTTTTTCATGGCGATCTCCTTTTATCACTGGAATTTGTCTTTTCAACATGATTTTTGACAGAGCAAATGCAATACCAACCTGAATGTCTTGATGTTCACAAACACTTGCGTTGGATCGAACAGGAGAATGGTGCCAAAGTACTCGGGGTTATCCTGCCCTTTATCCCTGGTCGACTCAAGTGGCATGCAATTGTTGCACTCCTGAATTCGAGCTACTGCGCAATTCTTGCACAGTTACTAAATGAACGCGCGTTATGAAATCGGATTGATCACCGGATGTGAGCCGTGACGCGTGAGCGGCCGGGTCGAGTACTACACGAGCCTTTACGGCGCCTTATGGCCTTTGGCTCACAGATCCTCATTTAGCCTAACTTTGAAATGACTTGGCCATTGATTGTCAGAGGTTTCACGAATTCTCCTCGACAGTCTTTAACGGTTTTCATTTTTTTCAGCCTTCTTTGCGACTTAGTCAGAACCCTTCGCGCGCTTGGCACAGCACTTGCATTTTCGAGCGAGAGTGGTCAGGAAGCAGCTTAGTCACAACGGATTGGGCCTTCCCGACATTGTGTACTGATTACCTCCCAGCGGGCCCATCAAAAAAACAGGGCATGGGCCCCAAACACAATACATTGAAGGAAACTCAAATGAGAAAGTTAGCAGTTACGCTCCTGGCGCTGAGCTCTTTTGCCGCATTCGGTTTGATATGGGTACAGGCTTCACCTCCTGAGGGCCATTCTAAGAAATGCACAGGGGGCGATTGCGAATCAAACGTTGGTCAAGACAGAAAATGCCCGCCGAAGGGAAAGTGCGGTTCATGTTATGCAGGCGTTTTCTCACAAAACCACGGGATGGAATCTGCCACCACATCCAGGCTGTGCGTAGCAGACGGAGTACCAGCCAACATTCTCCAGGAAGCAGCAGGATGCTCAGGAGCAAAGTGTCAATCGTGCGACGATGAAAAGTGCAAGTCGTTGGCAACTGGCGGAACGCAATTATGTTCTGGGAATGGGCACTGCCAGGATGCTGGCAAATGTAAACTGAGGTCGACTACATGCGAAGCATGTCACCAGGACGCGAAAACCAAAGATGAAAGCGAGCGAAGAGCATGCCCCAATTGTTCGTCCGAAGATTGCAAAACGCAATGTAGCGCATGTAAGGTGTTGACCGCAGACACAAAACTAGAACAAACTGCCCCAGAGGCTGGGCATGAGTTGGTAGATCACGAGCACTCAGCCGATGATCGATTTGTGTCCGACCACGAAGAGTTCTTCTTCCTGTTGGAGCATCGCGATTTGATTAAGCGTCAAGTTGAAAATTTGCCAAACGGAATACGCACCTTGACCGAATCCAGTGACGCAGAAGTCGCGGCTGTGATCCAGCAACATGTCGAATCGATGTACGACCGAATCGAGGGGAAGAATCCGATCCGCATGAGAGATCCGATCTTCCGTGCAATTTTCGCCAACGCTGACAAAATCAATATGGAAGTCAAACATACGACGAATGGTGTGGAAGTTACCGAGACATCCGACGACGCATACGTTGCCAAGCTGCTGCAAGCTCATGCCAAGGTTGTCAATTTGTTCATCCAGAATGGCTTTTCCGAGATGCCTCGCAATCACGCGACGCCAGAATAGAAGTTGCATTTGGCACGCTTACAGCACCCTGCTCCATGCTGCAAATGCAGTATGGAGCGAGATTCGTTTGAATCATCGGCTCACTTGCTGTTTGTAGATCTGGTTGCGGAGATCTCGATTCTTGAGATCTCGCGGTCAAGGTCTCCGATGTTCATTTCTTGCCCAGACTCTTCAACTGCTTGCTTCGCCCTATAAAGAACTCGGATTGCCTCGTCCATTTGATTTTGGCACTCGTAGCTACGCGCTAACAGTCTTGTGGCTTGTATAAAAAGCGACTGATTGGATTTGTTAGTCCCATATAAGAAAGTTACAAGTGGTGATAACACGTCGATTACCCCATCGTATTGCTTTCTTCTATAAAGTGTTCGGGAGTATTCGAACCCGATGCCGAGCGTAAACACATGCTGTTTGCCGTAGTATGCTTGGCATTTGATGTAGTCCCCTCTGTCAATTTGAAACTGCTCGAATTCCTTGCCCATCGATCTGAGCAGGTTTGCCAGATTGCCTCGAAGCGTCAGTTGTGTTCTGAGATCTGCTTGTTCTATTGAGCGTTCAGCAGCGGTTGACAATAGTGCTTCCGCCAAATCCAGCTTCTCGGCCGCACGGTATACTTGGGCAAGATTGTTCATCGTAGTACAGGTATCTGAGTCGAATTCGCCCAAAACTACTTTTCGGCGGGCCAGCGTATCCTCCAGAATTGACTGAGCCTCTTGCAGCTTGTTTAGTCGAAACTTTACTAACCCTAAATTGGCGGTGGCCTTTAAGGTGTCGGTATGGTCGGAGCCCAGGTGTTTTCTCCATGCATCTGCAGATCTCGAAAAGTAAAGCTCGGCTTTTTCCAGACAATTGCAGTTGTAATAAACCGTTCCCATCTCGTTTTGAATCGCTGCCAAAATGATCGGCTGGTCGCCAAACATAATCGTGGCCTTATCGGCCGCATGGTCAATTAGTTCTTCGACTTCGAGGCCGTTGCTTTCGTGAGGGGGTATCGCGCTAAGCAAGTTCGTGAGAAAGTCATTGGTAAGGAAGTTGTTGACGGCGACCGCCTTAGAGGCCTCGTACTCAGAACGTTTGGCAGCGGCTTGCGAACGTTTGGCCTCTTGGGCATACAGCCACATACCAACCGACATGGCTACAAACGTCGCGGCAACACCTAATGCTGCTACATAGTTGCGCCGAACATATTTCGATGCCCTCCGCAGCAGGCTTGTCCTGCGAGCTACAACGGGTAACCCTTGTTGCCAACGTCGAATGTCCTGAGCAAAATCAACCGCGCGCGTGTAACGATCTTCTGGTCGGAACTCAAGGGCCTTGGATACGATAGCTTCCAAATCTCCTCGGCAGGAGGCGACGACCTTGCCTAGAGGTATGGGGTCTGTTTGTTGACGCAAAAGAATCTGTTCGTTGAGACTCAGACCCTGCGTCCCAAAGGCAGGTTCGCCAGCCAACAGTTCGTAAGCAATTGCGCCAATAGCATATACGTCGGATCTTGCGTCTGCGATTGAAGAATTGCCTGCCAGCTGTTCGGGACTCATATAGTTCAAGGTGCCTATGATTTCTCCTGTCATGGTAGGCGATGAGTCAGAAGAGCTGACGAAATCTGCACGTGCGATTCCGAAATCCAGGACCTTAACGCGGTGGTGCCTAGCTTCGGTTTCCTGGCCGCCATCGGTTAAGAATACGTTGGCAGGCTTCAGGTCTCGATGCACGATCCCTTGACCGTGCGCGTACTCCACTGCATCCAGCAGTTCAAGCAACACAGATATTCGCTCTTGAATCGGCGGTTGTGTGACACACCACTCATCAAGTCGTAGTCCGTTCAAGAACTCCATCGCAAACCAGGGCTGAGTTGCCCAGGAAACTGAAATAGTTCCTGAGCAAATGATTTGTACGATGCCGGGATGCTGTAACCGACCGAGGATTTCAGATTCGTGAAGAAATCGTTGAATAAGTCGAGGGTCACCAAATCTTCCACTACGAAAGATCTTAACCGCTACCCTGCGAGCCGGTGATGCTTGCAGCGCTTCGTAAACGATGCCTGACGCACCCATCCCAATTCTACGGACCAATTGAAAGCTAGCTACCATGCGACCGATAAAGGGATCGAGCCACTCTTCGGTGGCCACTGCCCGCATTTGGGGCGGCGGCTCAAGAAATCGATCCTCGATGTGCGAAGTAAGCAACAATCGGACCTGGTTCTTAGTGTCTTCGTCTACTAAAACTTCACTCAAGAATGCCTCACGTTGCGCTTCGTCCAGTTCCAATACCTGCGAGAAAAGTTGCTTAATTGCTGTTCGACAGGTGTCACTGACCATCTATATCTACCGCTAACTGTTGTCTGAGCCACGCGCGAACATGGGCCCATTCATAGTAGGCTGACCTTGCCGAAATACCTAAGGCATCTGCTGCTTGTTCCATAGTGAAGCCTGCGAAAAATCGTAAGTCAACCAAGCGTCGTTGAAGATTATCGACTAATTCAAGCTGCTCTAGGGCTGCGTCAAGTGCAACCAGATCACCCGCCCGAGAATCGTATTGATCTGCCAAGTGGTCCAACGGCGACTTGATCCAGTCCTTGCCGCGCTTGGCAGTTCGCTTGGCCTTTGCATGATTCACCAAAATATGACGCATGACCGTAGCTGCTGTAGCAGCGAAGTGATCGTAATCTCGAAATCTAGAACCACTGCCAGCCAGCCTAATATACGCCTCATTTAGCAACGCAGTTGGAGACAGCGTATGCGAATCTCGTTCCCGTTGCATATAGCTGCACGCTACTTCGTGTAGCTCAGCGTATGCAAGCTGAAAAAGGAGGTCCGTTTCAGTCTGCTCATTATCAGATTCGTGCGACATGCCAACAATCTCCGTGCGGAGTTTGTCTTCCAACACAGTTGATTTGAGTTCCCGTGGAAAGCGCCTCTTTTTCGCTGCGGATTGAGATCGTCACGAAATAATAATTCCACGCTCCGAAGACTAGCCCAGAATAAAATCCAAATTTTTTTGCAGTCTCACCCGCTACTTCTTGCTTCTACATTTAGTCTTCACACGTATCGAAGGTAGTTCATTGGGCAACACATACCCATGCTACTTTACCATTTGTCCGCTGGAGTTAGCAATGAATCGTGCGAAAGTTATCTGTCTTTTGACGATGTTCTTATTACCGGCAAAGGCCAAAGCAGACCTACTCATGATCGACAAGGCTCCGGATAGTGTCTTTTCAACGGGCGCGAATTTCGATGCAATCGCTGGAGGTCTGTCGTTTGGTACTTTCGATATCGACTCGATTTCGCCAACTGTTCTCCCCCATATGTCCACACTGAGCGCGAGTATGAGTGGGGCAACGGCTACGCACGTTGTCCATTTGGAGCCAGATTTCTCTGCTGGACCGGCCTTTTTCGATTCGTCATTTACCGGATTTGCTCGTACTGGCATCGACACACAAAGAGCCACTGCTGAAGGCCAC
Source organism: Planctomycetales bacterium (assembly GCA_020427005.1). GTDB lineage: Bacteria > Planctomycetota > Planctomycetia > Pirellulales > Pirellulaceae > Aureliella. The sequence goes on along the minus strand of JAGQOY010000138.1, from coordinate 9,366 downwards.
ATTGAGTTCAAAGTCGACGCACTCTCAACTTTCCTACTCGATGGGTTTTTTAGCGTGGATGACGTGGGATCAAGTTCTGGTGTTGTCGAATTGGAGGCACATCTTGTTGATATCACATTGGGAGCCACACACCCGTCAGCGATATTCTCCTCCTATCAACTCAGCAAAACCACCACGGATCAAACGTTTATGATTGGCGGTATGGGTGGCGACGATACCAACGCGCTACTGGGAACGCCAATGGGTATTTTAGAACCAGGCAAAAGATACGCTCTTATCTATTTGGCCAATTCTCTAGCGACTTCTTCAACCACCGATGCTGCTACAGCAAGTGGAGCGATTTCCTTTAAAGTCGTATCCAGCGTACCAGAACCAGGGATATTCCAGACCTTGCTTGCGGGATGCCTGGTGCTTCTAGGATGGCGCAGAACGCGCGGGCCGAAAACTGGGCGCATCAATTGTATTCTTGGGGAACCAGGCGTTTGATCCTTTTCGTGAAACCGAACAGCAGTATTGCAAGTAGAATCGAACTGGATGGCTCTGGTACAGCACTAGTCCCAGACACCGAGTAGGCTGCAATCGGGAAGTCATTTATGGGATCACCTCTAAAGTAGACATCCCAGGTCAATCCGCCATCCACGCTCGTTCCCTGAAATGCAAGCAGGGCTGAATTCGTCGTATCGGCCCATGCAAACTCACTGCCCACGTCCGTGGAAACCGCCAACCAGTAGCTGGTACCGGAAAGAAGCAGACCGTCGGTTGCAAAAACACCTCCCGAGTTGAAATCTGCGGTAACTAACGAGAATGAATTGAAAGGGCTCAGTGGCAATGCAATCTGCACGCTGGCCACTGGCAAGGCGGTCGGGCTCGGGCTGTCGGCTCCTGAATCTTCCAAAATTGATACCGTAGCAACGGTAGGTGCATTGCCGAGCACAGCAATCGTGACAGAGTCAACATAATAGTCTGGGCCGAGTGGATCCAGAAAGAACTGTTCGCCCAACATGTAATTTGGGGCAGCAGCAGATAGACTACCCACTGTAGCTCCTTCAAGTTGGCTATAACCTATTCCGCCGCCAAATGTGTTGTAGATGATATCGGCTTGGGTCGCACAAGCTGGTAAGAAAGCAGCCAATGTCGTCCACAAGCAGAAAAGATATTTAGACATGATGTGAAAGGAACGTACTTTGATATTGCCTGGAAAAGTAACGCCGTGTTTGGCGATTGGATTTATACGTAACCTTGGAATAAGGACAGACCGGCTAGTAGATCGACATTCAACGGAGTTATGGTAACTCCCGTGTGTACAACAGCTCCGGTCGGTGTTAGCGGAACGTCAACGCTGGTCGCGGTTCCAGCAATAATCCAGGTTCTTGTGCGCGGTCGACTGCTAATTCGATAATGCTGTGTTACTTGGTAGTAAACAACAGGTTGGGCATTAGTTGTCGGTGGATCCCAAGTTACATGCACATATCCACCGCTCGCTGGATGAGTAGTCAAGTTTTCAACTGGCCCAGAAAAGTAAACGTTGATGGGTACTGAAATATCACGATAACCCAACTGATTGGTTACCCGAACGACTATGTTGTTGGTAGCCCCGATGGATGTCGCTGCGGGGGTCCAACTTGCCAAGCCTGAGTTCGAATCAATCGTGAAGCCCGGCGGAGCCAAGACGACTTGGTAGGTTGACCAGGCGGACAATGGGTTGATGTCACTAAACTGAACATTCATCGGCTGTTCGGCAACCACCGAGGTCGTTCCATTGAAGCCTTGGATAGTCCAAGTTACCTTTGGCAATGTGGGCTGATAAATAAAGTTGACATTTTCGGTACTGCGTAAACCTGACAATCCGTCTTGATTGTATGCCGTCACATACAGATTGTAGGTAACGTTCTCTTTCATTCCCACAAGCTCAATTGACGTTCCGTTTCCGGGAGAGTCCAGGATGATGCTCTCTGTTCGATATGCTCGTCCCCAGCGATAGCGGCGATACATTTGGACCTTATAACCGGCAATCTCGCCGGCTCCGATTCCCAATGGTGTATTCCAACTAGCAATGGGATAAAGAGTGGTTGTGTCTGTGACGGTTAAGCCTGTTGGTTCCGCTGCAAAGTAAGTAATAAATGAGAGTGTTTGTTGAACCACTCCAGCACTATTCGAAGCTTCGACCACGATTGTGGTAGTACCGGCGTCTGCCGTGGTGGGTGTCCACTGCATAAATCCTGTTACGGGGTCGAGCGTTAGTCCCGAGGGACCCGATACCAAAGCAAAGGTAGACGGGGTATGACTGGCGTCCTGCACCTGAATCTCGAGTAGCTGGCCCGCCAGTGACACGGATGCGCCGGTGCCATTGGGATCGAATCGATAACTGAGGACTGGTACGTCAGGCGTAACGGTGATCGGTAATGTAAACGGAGCCGAAGTAACGGAGTTAGTAGCTTCGAACTCGGCAGCGGTTTGCCCGACGTCTGCGGGGCCAGGTGTCCAGCTGACAATTCCAGTGGCCGGGTCGAAAGTCATTCCAGCCGGCCCTGACACCATGCGCATTGTCGGTGCCGGATTGCCACTGGCCCACAAACGTGCTTGCATTTCAAAATTGGCGGTGGCTGCGTTCGTGGTTCGAAAGCCAGTTACGTCATATTTCACGATATGTGGCGCGACAAGCATCGTAACTGAAACGCTATTGGAATAATCCGATTTGTTACCCGCCGCGTCAAAGGCTGCCACGCGAAACGTGTTGGTCCCGGTCAATCCTGTCAAGGTTATGCTCGTCCCCGTAATATCTGTGACAAATTGGGAGTAGCACGTGTTACGGCCTCGCCAACCACAGCGATACGCTTTGAAAACTGCGTAGTGCTCCACACCTTTTAGATCGGTTGCTTCCTGCCACGACAAGTCGACCGTCGTTTCAGTAACGCCAGAGCTTTGCAGATTGCTGGGAGGCGTAGGTGGCGTTGTATCTGCAGCCACGGTTATCGAAAAAGACTGGTCGTACGAGCCAGCTCGATTGACCGCGCGTACGGTAACAGCCTGTGTTCCAACCTGAGCATCCGTTGGTTGCCAGCTGATAAGGCCTGAGGCTGAGTCAATCGTCATGCCGCTCGGCGAACTTACCAAGGCAAATGTTGGTGGCGGGTTACCCGAAGCATTGACATCGTAGGTATAGAACTTGTCGGCCGCTGCCGTGGTATTCGCGCTAGACGTAATGACAGGAGCCGAATCTGGGATGTTCAGCGGTTGCGATCGAACTACAAGAGAAAGATCGTTGCCCGCAGCGTTCCTGCCTCCAATCACCATAAGCCGGTCTTGGATATCCACTACGGCAGCGGAAGAATACACAGGCTGCGGCAAATCGGTCTCCATGGTCCATGTGTCAGTCGCCGAATCATAAACTTGCACCGAAGCTACCGGACCACTTGAACCAAGTCCTCCTGCAAGGTAGATCCGACCTTCCTGGTCGGTCGCAATCGCACTCTCGGTCGTGCCTAGGGGCATCGGTGACCGCGTCGACCATGAGTTGCTCGATATTTCATAAGCGTAGACTGTATTCGAGATGACTGTACTTGATGAATCGCTGGCACCCCCAAAAACCAAGATGCTACCCAGGCCGTCGTAAGCAGCCACTGCACCTGCTCGCGGGCTTGGCATGGCTGCCATTTCACTCCAGCTGTCACTGGCAAGCGAGTATCGTTCCACGACGTCGAAAATCGAGCCGCTAGTGCTTTCTTGTCCTCCGATTGCATACACCAGCCCTGAACTGTCTACAGCAAAAGCATGATCAAATCGTGGCGTAGGCAAATTAGAAATGTCTTGACTATCTCCAAGTCGATAGTCGTAGTCAAACGCTTCTTCGGTGGCGGCATTACCATAACGTCCACCGTATACAAGTATGTGGCTACCGCTACGTACAACTGCCGGCGCAAGTGGGTCCTTATCGGCCGCAAAGCCTTGCGTCCATGCGGTTGATGTCGACGCAAGCTTCTGAACAGAGTTTTGCCCGCCCCCCAGTATCATGACTTCATTGGTTGGCGCTAGGATAGCTGCACCTTCCGAACGTGGAGTCAGCAGTGACGGAGCAGTTCCCCAGACAATACCGGCGAGCAGCTCGCGTTTTTCAAGTTGTTCGACCACCAGATGCAATCGCTGCCGAGATCGCGTACGTTTTCGACTCGACGAAGTCGTGGGTCTTCCGAATGGCAGAATGGATCGCATGTCGTAGCCGTTTGTCCATGGGGTGAAGCAGGGGAGGCGTTTGCTTCAACTAGCCGGATTGCGCCCGCGGATCCGCCAAAAAAATGCAATTTTGGCCTTTATTTTTTGAAACAACGGGATTTGGGTAGGGTGCGCCACGCAAAACCTGATACGTCCGCTGTGACAATAATCCAAAAAAGGTAGAAGCTAGCTCTCCCCGACCTTGATCAGGCTGTTGCATTAGTTCGAGATCACATTTCAAAGGTGAGCCGCCGGCCGTAAGGCCACGGGCATTGTCTGTTTCTGTCCGCTCAAGAGGCGCGCTTCATCGCTGAAGTGTCGCGGCTCACAAGTTGCCATTGAGTGAATGAAGGCAACTGTTTGGGAAAAACAGCGATGAATCTCAAAAAATCATGTTTCGTCCCTTGATTCACGTGGCATCTAGATAGTGCCTGCACACTGAGAACTATCTTGCCACCGAGTATGAGGAATCACGGCCATGATCGATGCACTACTTCGTTTTGGTTCGCGGGGCGACAGCGTTACAGTACTTCAGCACACTTTAAATCAAGCGCCCACTTCTCGGCCAAGATTGGGTGTGGATGGTATTTTTGGCAACCAAACACACCTGCGCGTGATCGAGTTTCAGCAGCAAAATCACCTGGATCCCGACGGGATTGTTGGTCCCAATACGTTTGCAGCTTTAGACAAATTCTTTCAAGAATTGCCCAAGTTGGTAGATGAATTTTTGCCAAGTCCGGCTGGCGTTGAAGCGGCACAGGTCCGTATTGCTGCCGGGGCCGTGTCTATGCATTCGACGTTTGGTTGGAACGAACCGCTGCCCTATCAAACGGGTACGGTTAATCCTAGAATTGCGGCTCGCTACTGTGCTGATTCCAATTCGAGGTTGCGACAAGGAGGCGTTATCTTAGCGCAGATCTTCGCCGTCGCTGGTGCACCAACACCCGTCGATCGAGTTATGCGCATTTCCGAAGACGCGGAAAGTCGGTACACGTTGGATCGAATGCATCCAAGATACTATCCCAACTGGCGCAACAACGAAGATATCGTATCCTGGTGTGGGATTTTCGCACTGTACATCTACAAAACGTCCGGTTTGAAGATGAGCAGTTGGCCATTACGATACCCAGGGGCGGGCAGCGGGATTCAGCCAACACATGAATTGCGTCCACTAAAAGCAAACGAATCGCCTCAGATAGGCGATTTGGGAATTCTGCATACAGCCGAAAACCATCATTTTATTGTGGTTGATGTGGACGGAGATCAATTGCAAACCGTTGAGGGTAACTCCGATTGGAGGTTTCAAACCATTGTTCGCAACCACCGAACCGCTCTTGCCGTGAGGCAAACACCGGGGTCATTTCTAAGACCTATCTGGGACAAGGTCATAGCCTAAAGGCCGGTCAGGCTTCGATCAAAGTTCTGGTTGATGGAGTTCGCAATTTCATTTCGAAAACAACGGTACTAAAGTTGTTGTGTAGAATCTCATCGCCAACTTTGGATAATTTCCAGTTGACTATGCGTGAGTCTGTATCCAATTGGTTAACTCGTTTTCGTGCGGCAGATAATCCACTTCGAGTTTCGAGAATGACTTGAGTGCTTGCAAACATTCACTATTGGTTCCAAATGCAGGCATGGCATGTGTTTTCAAAACGCCATTTTCCAGTAGTATCGCTAACATCGGGACCCGGATCGTTGTTGGCAAAGAATGGACACGGTTTCCGGCATAGGCCTTGAGTTTTCGCTCAATCTCGTAAGATGCGAGCCCCTTGATCTTGGACCAATTATAGGACGACGAAAAAAAAACCTTGGATACACGTAGCTGATGTGAATCTATTTGAAATCGTGGCCGCCAGGAAAAAATCCACAGTCGCCATGCAAACCAAATAGTAAACAGACCCATTCCAACTAATCCCAGATTATCAGCTTTGATCACTATCATGCTTCTGGATATGCCGGAAAATAACATGCAAATTCCGAACAATCCCATGATTCCGATAAACAAAGACATGAAAACTAGGTTGACTTCGTTGTAATACTTTGCCGCCAGTGACTCGGTTGCACCATCCACTAGTTCATAACCTTTTTCTGATTGATTGCCTCGAGTATACGAGAAATTCTCCAAACCAAGTGTAACCGAATTAATCCGATAATATATAAGACTCATCTCGGTGATCGCCGCCATAATAAACTCTCTCCCTGGGAGGTCTTGCGACTTGTATGTGGATCGTTGCGCAGAATTTGCTTCACTCTCCCTCTGGGCCCTCTGGGAGAGTCGCGAGGAACGAGCGGAGAGGGTATTCTGAGTTCCTCCAGCTTCGGTATTTGTTCTGACAGAGACGCGGTATCCCATTCCCAGCCACTCGTTCCTCGCGCCGACGCATGGGAGGATTGATCTGTCGTATTTATTGCTGAATCTGAAAGTGCCCCAGCTAGTTGTCATTGACTCCTCTATGGTTATCCTCCTTTCGTTCCTCGTACAGGCAGTGTAGTGGCCAAAATGAACATGAGGCAACGCTCGAAGCGTTGGAACCAAGTTCGCCTGTGGGTCTGCATCGGAACCTCGGCCGTTTTGTTCGCCGTTGGCTTAATTGTGGCCACGCACGTGCCACCATTTCATAGATGGATGGCTTTGCACGATCGAATCCACCAGCGAGTTCTCATTTACGAGTTTCCAAAATCAGATTCTGTCGCATCGCAACCCAATGATCCTTTACCCTCAAGTAGTCCGCAGTGGCTAACTTTGAACATCCAAACGGGTTCTGTACAAGTTGAACAATTGGATTGGTGGTTCCGCTACACAACTAGCCAAGATGGCAAATTAAGCCTTTATAATTCTTTGCACAACCCGAAGGACCGAAAGTATTTGTTTCGCCTCAGTCGAGACAATGGTACGGTACAAGAATTGGAAGCCGAGTTCCCTGGATTTCCAATTCCATTGGATAGGTATACTGTGGCCGTTGAAGATTCCGATTCAATCATCATACATGATATGAATTCAGGTCATCGGCAAGTGATTACTGGCTCGGGAACTTTCAAAAACATCATTTCAACAGGCAGAAGCGGTTCGTTCGTCGTCTTGCGAGAAGTCGCTTCCTCGATCAGAGGGAAGCCACCAAGCTACGTCGGAGAGTTGTTTCGCAGGTCTGCGCAAGGCGATATCCAAGCAGTGAGTCAGTTTCCGATTCACTCGCCCGAAACCTGCTGTTCGGTCAATGGACTAATCTATGTACTCGACCCAGTGAAGTCGATGGTGGATGTGTATGTTGGTGAGAGTGGACAGTCGTCAGGGAGTCTACCGTTTCCCGATGATTTGACCGAGATGCTCACCAGAATACCGTTCGCGCAACTGTTTCTGACACATAACCTATTGTGTGTGCGTTCCCCGGCGGAGTCGAGTTATTGGACGTTGCCTGATTTGAAGAAGCTCTGCGTGCCTGGCTCGTGCGATGGTTTCATTCAGCCAAACGTGTATGCGAATCCCTGGCTATGGACTAGTTCGTCGGCCAATAATGAGGTTCGTGAAATATTTGCATTTGAGCCACAAGGTCAGCGGCATGATTGGCGTTATCGCACTGATGGCGAAATGCAACTTATCGATCAAGTCGATGGAAAAGAAGACCTGGTAATTGCCAATTCACAGTATGGCCTGTCCGTTGAGTTACTTGATTATCAGACTGGGAAAATCATAAAACGGTTCGTTCCCTTTCGCTGGCTGAGTTTCGTATTGCCGATTCTGATTCTAGGGTTTGCACTCTGTACCGAGCTCTGGATCCGTTTGGCTACCAGGAATGGATTGGCACTAGGTTGGATAATCGCGCTACCTGTATTGGCCTTGTCAATTACGCTGCTGGTTCACCTCCGAAAATGGGGCTTATTTGGGCGACCGGAATTTGCTCACAATTATCTTCAAGGGGTTTTTCTTGGACTTTATTGCGCTGCACATGCATGGTTGGTTTGGGGGGCTGGACGACTGAGCTTGCGCTATTTGCCCTTGGTTGTTGTAACAGGAATTCTTGTTCTATTGGTTCGGTCAATGGTAACAGTTGTCAGCTTGCAGGTAGAGGCAATTCTTACCACCGTATTCACTTCGTTGTTTGTATTGATCGCCTTCGCAATATTACGCGCAACTGGACTCGTGAGACGTCCCCAAGTGCATGAATTGGAAACAGGAAACGGCCATGCTGGGATTCCAATGCGTGATTTGTTTGTCGCCTGCACGTGTGTTGCAATCCTGCTATCTGTTTCGATGCCTATTTTTCCCAAGCTGGTTTTACCAAACCGGCTGCCACCCGAAACGTGGCAGATGATTGTTGCAGAACTTTGCATGGTCGGTGGCGTCAGCCTGATTGCGCTGATACTGTTTCGCTACCATCAAGAGTTTATCTGCCAAGTTGCCGTGAGTCTTTTAGTCATTCTCGTGACAATCGAGGCCACTTATGAATTCACAAGCGGTTATCCATTAATGGGACTATCGAGAGAGTCCTTAAGTAGAGTACTGTTTCGTGGAGTCAGTCTATGCCTGGTGACCTTTTACTTCATGGCACTTGCGCACTATCAAAAACTAAAGTATTCGCCCGATGGTAGCTAAGTATCTTTGAGGCTGCTCGAAAAAGTAGGTCCCGTGAGCCGAACGGGATCTTGGTCTGCGAGCTTGGCGGCTACGAGTCTGACCGGGATCAACAGGATGTGCAGGAATAGAATGCAGCGATGGGCATGACGTGTGAGTCAGAATGGGCCGGACTGCCCTCCCCGAGCTGTCGCTCGACCCTTGTATGTTGCATACGAGTGATATTGTACGGCAAACTATTGGTGTTGTAGCTTTGGATTCTGAGCGTAGCGGTGCGTCGGGCATGGTTGAGTAATTGAAGGTGAAAGTCCTTTGCGGGGCCTGTCGGAGGCAACCGCGAGTGAGAGCAACTGCATGAATGAAGTACTAGAAATAGCTGTTTCATACGCCGTGAGGCCATGTGGGATGGAAGCTGTTAGCGAACTGCAGCACCGAACGCAAGTGAACCTCAGTGCAGGCTTGTTGGCCTGGGCTAGTGCGCCGCTATGCACGACGCCCGGTATCCGATCGTGGCCAGGAAGTATTCGAGGCGGGCGCGGCAGCACATTACTCAATCTTACCCCGAGAGATCTCTTTCGATCCACAAT
>JAGQOY010000137.1:10790-18407 GCA_020427005.1 Planctomycetales bacterium | reverse complement strand
TGTATGCATCTACTTCCGAATCACAAACATGTCCAATCCAGCCTATAATTTGTCTGGCCAATGATTCCATTGACACACATTCGAGATTTAGATCAGAGATGGACAGGATAATTTTTTAACGTTTAGCGACAACAGCTCATGAGTACTAGCCATTCACAATTTACGCGTGGAAGTTTGCTTTCACGAATACGCGCAGATGACGCGGCTGCTTGGTCGGATTTAATGGACTTGTACTCACCATTGGTCGCATTCTGGTGTCGTCAGCGTGGCGTAGCGGACTCGGAAATCAACGATGCCTTGCAAGAAGTTTTCTTCGCCGTTGCACGTTCGATAGATAAATATGAACCGCCCGGCGAATCAGGTAGCTTTCGCGCTTGGCTATGGACAATTGCCCGGCATAAGATCATTGATCTCTTGCGGCGTAGTGCCCGAGCTCCGATGGTGCGCGGTGGTAGTACTGCGTATGAGTCATATCGCCAAATACCTGAGTCCGTCGATTCCTCGGATAACTCCGAACGCACGGAGTTTGCCAAAGTTATATCCCGAGCACTTGAGCAAGTGCGCAGCGAGTTCGAGCCTCGTTCATGGCAAGCATTTTACAGAGCGACCGTGGATAGCATTCCGGTTGCCACCGTGGCAATCGAGCTTGACATGACACCTGCCACAGTTCGCCAACATCGTTCACGAATTCTGCGGCGATTGCGTCAGCAACTCGGCGAACAATCGTAGACAAGATTACTCTACGCAATGTTGCGATGCTACTCGACCTTAGCGGGTCCGATCACTTGCTTGAAGTCAAGCACGTCCCGCGAGCCAAGTGAGACGTTTGGGAAGCCAAGTGACATCCCGTACAAAGGGCACCTTTCATGCAAATCACAGCCTCCATCAATCGCGCAGATTCGTTTCCTATTTCGTCCCGACGCGTCACAACCGGCAAGCCAAAAATCACGTTCAATATTTCACCCAATGATTACGATTTCTCGACGTTCCCCGTGAAAGCAAAATCCAACTTAGTACTCGCTGGGCGAACAGGAGTTCTCTTATAATCAGAGGTGGAAATAACCTTGATAAGAAGCGATCCAGCGAAAAAGCCTTCAGAAACTTTGCTATTTCATTTCACCAGACTCCGCATGAATAACATGATCTGTTCAATCAATGTCTCTACCATAAGTAAGGCACCACAATGGATTCAAATTGGTTCTGCCATGCAGTGCAACGAACAATGGGAGATAAGTCTGCTATCCCCTTTGGAACCTCGGGTGGAGGCGATTCTGCAACTGGCCAACAACAACCAATCATCGCTTTATGTAAAAATCACACCAACAGATCCATTGGTCCAGACCCAAATGCGTTTAACAGTGTGGGATGACGTCGCGAAAAAGCTCATTTTAAATCCATAACGCGGCCCTAACGGATCGCGACCGATGGTTACATTGATATTTACAAACGAGTTCAGGAGATCTGGTGCTCAAAGCCCAACGACACCTGCACCAGAGACACTCGCTCGGTCGACCACTAATCTACAGGTTCAAGAAAACAGGGCAGGGCGGGGCCACGCAAAGCAGACTGTATAGCCAGGACGTCCACTGCCCTGGAAACTTCCAGTTGGATCTGATCGTGGTCAATATCTGATAATGGTGCAATTCCATGAACGACTCCGTTGATCAATAGGCCAAGTTGGGGTGGCTCCTGAAGTTCATTGGGCATACTGTCGTTCAATCGCTGACGCGCATTCCGACTCAATTTGATGGACAACTTATTTTCCGACAACTCAGATGCTACTGCGAGTAAATCCCCCATCAAAACATCTATGGTTTGCTTGGTTCCCTGAATTTGTTCGCCGAGGTTCGAACGGCTGATTGCCAGCCGCGAATGCTGAAATCCTGAGCGAATCGGGTAATTGGTACTGTCAATTTCAGACCCCGGATCCACTAACGTATCTGTATTTACGTCTAATTCGACCTCACGAGCAGGTAACCACACCCACTGAATGTCTCCACGCAAAGCCAACCTATCTCTGATAGTAAGTCGATCCTTGGCCCATGATTCCACTACAAAGGTATTCGTATTATCAGGATCCAGAGTCTCGCGCCGCAGGTCTTCACTTTGGGAAAGAGATGCATTCAGGCCAACCATACGCGCTTCGACTGCGCGCACCAGGTCTTCTACCGCTATTGGAGTATCGTGAACAATTCGGAACCGAGAGTGTGTGGGATAGTAACCAGTCCCATAGGTAGCGAAACCAACCGCTAGAAATGCGAGCCCAACTACGTTGGCTACCGCTACGAATCTAGCCCAGCGATTCTCGCGTACGAAAAGTAAAGTTGTTGTGCCCCAGTTTCCTTGGCGACCTGCCATGGCTGAGTCATTCGATGCCCGGGCTGCACCTACTCGCGGGTATATTAACCAGCGCAAGGACCAGATTGCGGTGGGAGCCGTAATTAGCCATACCGGTGAAAGCGGTATGAGACCCAAAATTGCGACAGCGATGTTTGGCGCTTTTGGACGAGTTGCAAGATTAAGTATGCCAACGATCAGCTGCACGACAAAAATTGGCCCCAATGTCACCGCCGCTGCAATGGCGTATACAGCTAGCGACATGCCGGAAAGTTGGAAGCCGCCTATGGTTTCGACCACTGCCAAATAGCCGGCATTCATGACCGCGCAAACAATCAACAAAATGCCGAGTATTCTGCGCTGTGGATCGTATTTCTCCGATTCGGATTCAACGTGTACAGCATGTTCTACGCCACGAGTATCAAATCCTAAATCTTGCACAACTTGCTTAGCTTGTTTGACGTCCGCGCGTTTCACTTTTAGTTCGACTGTTCCCAACTCTGCGTTTGGCAAGTCACCAAGGGTCGCGATTTTGTCAGCCGCCAAGACCAATCGCCAAGCGAACATTCCTGGCAGCAGTTCGAAGCGAGTAATTTTCTCAGCCGGAATCACTAGCGTATGCGTTGACGATTTGAACGCCCCCCAGACTGTATCTCGGACCCTATACTCGATACTTAGAGTGCGGTTTTCAGTGGATACCATGCCCACTGCTTCGGAAAAACCGTGCTTGTATTCGCATACAAACGGGACACTTGCCAAGCGGCGGGCATGTGTTCGCAATGGCACATCACTACGTTTTTCGGACAACAATACTTCGATCTCCGCCTGCATTTCACTTGCTGCTTGAAATCGATCCTCTGGCTTGCGTGCGAGGGCCCGCAGAACGATGTCATCCAGTGCCACAGGGCATTCTGGATTAACGTGGCTGGGCGGATCAAATCGCCCTAACGGTAGCTGCCCCGTCAACAATTCGTACAACAGGACTCCAACGGCATAGATGTCAATTCGCTCGTTTACGGACTGCGGCGATTCCAGATGTTCCGGCGCCATATAGTGCATGGAACCCAAAATCTGCTGGGTGCCGGTTAAGGTGGGCATTTTTGCAGTGTTATCTACTATCTTTGCGATTCCGAAATCGGCTACTTTCAAAGTTCCATCTTGCCCCAATAGAATGTTTTCCGGTTTGATATCTCGGTGGATGACACCTTTGCGGTGTGCATATTCCAGCCCATGCAGTATCGACGAAACGATGTCCAAAGAATCGTCAAACGACATGGGATGCTGCCCCATGGCTTGCCGCAGGTTGATTCCATCAACATACTCCATTACCAAATATGCCAGCCCACCATGGGTATGTCCAAAGTCATAAACCGTGACAATATTGGGGTGCGAAAGCTTGGCCAACGCTTTTGCTTCACGCTCGAAGCGATCGAGAAACAAACTATCATCGGAAATCTCGCGGGCAATAATCTTGAGGGCCACTTCCCGATCAAGACTAGTTTGTCGGGCATGAAAGATGGCTCCCATGCCCCCGCGTCCCACTAGACGGTCTACTTTCAGATGAGGAAATTGGGCGTTCAAACCCTCAATTGTTGGTAGATTCCAAACCTCTCCATCATATGAGTCTGGAGCAGTGGCCACTAAGCGCAGTAGGCACACCGGACAGGTTTTATCCTGAGCTAGAACACTGCCACATTGCTTGCATGTTTCCGACATGAGTTGCTTTTTACGTTGAACGACAATGGGATTTAAGCGACGTTTCTTAACATTTTTCAGTGGATGCCACCTAGGAAAAGCTGAAGTGTATGGTGGCATTCACCGAGTGTCCTTGTAATTTACTATTCGCAATCCAATTTCGCCGGTTACAACTTATGAAAAAATTATTGGCGAATTGAGTAGCCTTTTTTTGAAAGCAAGTTGAGCATATCAATTGCGGGCCCCTTGGGCGATATGCGAGCGGAGTGACGAAATTTCGACCCTTACCGAACGCTAGCCTGATAAAAACGCTCCAACCGAATTTGGACGACTTCCACTCCCAAGATTTGGAAGGGTCGGAAAACGTGAAAAAGCGTCCGACCGGGCCGTTCGACGTGTCAGCTCGAAAATCCCGAAGAATCCATTGGCAATTCGTCTTTGGGCCAGGCAGCGATCAAAGCTGCGATTTCAGCGTCCATGTCGGCCGGATCATCCAAGGTCTCTAGTATGCATTCTCTGACGATTGCGGCGAATTTTGCCCGCATACGATGCATTGCCACTCGAACCGCTGCGGGGGACATTCCGAGCTTGACCCCCAATTCTTTATACGTGACCGAATCCATTGGCTTGGAAAGATAAGGACCAAGCACGTCAAAGAGCTTTGACCGCTCGAGACCCAAGAATTGCCGCAGCCTCTCCTGAGCATGGTGTACCAGGTTCATTGCCCAGTGAGCAGCAAATACGTCGTCGGCCTTATGCGAATGATTTAAGTGCAACCAGTTCTCTTCGGCCTGAGAAAAATCTACTTGCAACAGTCGCAAGCCTCCACCTCTTTTTTGACTCATCCGACGACGATAGTCATCTACCAAGAAGCGTTCCCAGGCCACCAATAGAAAATGCCGAAACCGCCCGTGCGCGGGATTCGCGGCCGCTAAGAACTCGCCCTGCGAAATGCGGTGCAAGAACTCCTGAGTCGCATCTTCGGCATCTTGAGGAGATAATCCGCGCCCTCGAGCAAAACTGTAAAGCGGTTGCCAATAGCGGCATACCAATTCTTCCAAGGCGGCCGTGCCTGCCGGCAGATCTTTTTGCGACGCTTGCCATATCAGCGTCCATTGCGTTGTAGCGAACTGTCTGGGTGAGCTATTCATAAGCAGAATATCAATTCGAGATAGATCCCACAGATTCTACTGCACTGCCTAGTGAATATGGAAGTAAACTTCCTATTCGTTACAAAACCAGGGCATCTTGCCCAAAAATTAGAAAACTCAGACAAGTAACGACCATGAAAACTCCAGGCAGCCGTCAAATCCTTTCGCTTGGAGCCAATGTATTGACGCGAGGCCTCGATTACCAAATTCCGCTGCCGGCCTCCTTGCCTTGCCCAATACCAACTGCGAACTTGGCGCACCAATTTGACTTTAGACGATAAAAACTCTGGCGTCACCGGCTAGGCACAAAACTGCACTGCGTGAATGCACTTGCAATTGTACCACTGTTAGGATACAGTACAACAACACAATTTCATGAGAGTATTCTGCGAGCAGAGATGTTCCCTTGCATATTCAGATCTCCAACAGTGATGGTGTGCCTGTTTATCGCCAGATCGTCAACCAAGTAAAGTATCTGGCTGCCTCGGGCGTCCTCTCGGTCGGTCAAGAGCTACCACCCATTCGAGTCTTAGCCGAACAACTGCTAGTGACGCCAAACACAGTTGTCAAAGCATATGCCTTTTTGGAAGCAGAAGGAGTTGTCACCAAACGCCGTGGTTCAGGAACGTTTGTCGCAGATCTGCAATCTCCTCTGAAACGACAAGAGCAGAGAAAAATCTTGACTGAACGTGCAGATGCACTTCTGGTGGAGGCATTGCAACTGGGGTTCTCGCTCGAGGAAGTTCAGGAACTTCTCATTCACCGTCAGGCCGCACTGGTAAAAAGGTTGCCCAAGTCGGCTCGGAAAGGACACGCCGATGTGGGATGATTCTCGCCTCGTAGTCGACGTGCAGTCGCTCTCACGGCGATTCGGAAAACAATTAGCTCTCAACCAGGTTGATCTCCAGATTCCTCCTGGAATGGTTGTTGGATTGGTAGGAGCCAATGGTGCAGGCAAAACGACATTGATCAAACATCTGCTTGGGTTGTATCGAGCGCAGGCCGGGAGCGTGCGAGTTCTTGGTCGCGACCCAGTACGACATCCTCGTGAAGTACTTCGAGAAGTTGGATACTTGTCCGAGGAGAGGGAGTTACCAGAGTGGATGCGTATCCACGAATTGATGAACTATGTAGCAGCTTTTTACCCCTCCTGGGATTTTGAATACTGTAACGAATTGCTGGACGCCTTTGGTTTGGATCGCAACAAACAAATCAAACAGCTATCGAAAGGCATGCGCGCACAGGTAGGCTTGGTGGCCGCAGTGGCTCAGCGTCCCAAACTACTGATCCTTGATGAACCATCATCAGGCCTGGATGCCATCGTACGCCAGGACATTCTCAAGGCTCTCGTGCGCACGGTTGCTGAAGATGGAAAGGCAGCCCTGTTTTCATCGCACCTACTGGACGAAGTTGAACAGATGTCCGATTACGTCGTCATGATAGATCGAGGCAGGTTAGTCCTGCAAGGCACGCTTGAGGAGATCATGTCGACTCACCATATCGTTGTCACGCCACAATCACTGGACTCACACACTCTCCTTTCGACCAACATCAAAGAACTAAGTCACCAAAACACTACTTCACCGCATCGTTACCTACTACATGGCAACAAAGAGCTAATCGAGGAGGTTTGTTGTTCTGGCGTCGGTTCGCCGTTTCAGATTCGATGTGCAACGTTGTCAGAAGTCTTCATCGCACGTGCCGGTCGAAGTACGAACGCAATCCATGAGGACTAACAACACATGCGTTCACCTTGGCAGGCAATGTTATGGGAACTGTGGCGCACAAGTCGTTTTGAATTCTTAGCGCGCTTAGCTGGTCAGAGTGGATTCGTATTTCTCTTTCTCATATTAGCTAAGGAGTTGGACAATCCCCATGCGATTCAAGCTATTTGCGGCATTATTATTCCCCAGCTAATTGTCGCAAGCATCTTTTCACAAACCTGGCTTCGGGAACTCGAAGACACCTCTGCCGGCTTCAGGTTTCAGCTTTGGTTTCATCGACCAGTGAGCACCGCTCACATTGTCTTAATCCCTATGGCATATTTAACTGCAACAGCCGTCGGGCATTACTTATGCGGGAGCCAGCTACTGGGCCTAGTTCTGAACACGCGCGTGCCAATCGCACTGCCTTCGATGCTAGTTATCTGCGTCATCTGTGCAGTCTCCGGCACATGCTGGAGTCTAGCCAATCGCATGAATCGCGCGTTTGGATTACTACTCGTTGCCGTTGTAACGATTCTATTAGTAGCTTATCGCCTTAACAAGTTCCCCGGAGATCAACCAATCCTGTTCGTTTTGGGGAACATGCAGTTTTATGAGGTTACAACTCTAGATGTCACCATTGCTGCGGTTTTCATACTAGCAACTATGTGGTTGACGATCCGCCGCGTAGATTCGCGTCGTCATTCGCTTGGATTATCTACTAGACAACT
>JAGQOY010000137.1:0-10773 GCA_020427005.1 Planctomycetales bacterium | reverse complement strand
TCCCGATCCATCGAACCAACAAGATCGGCTGGCCATCCAAAGAATCTAATTAAGGATCGGTTCACACGGCCTCTACATGCCCAAATCTGGTACGAATGGCATCGCTGTCGCCATTTACTCTTGCTGGGGAGCTGCGTTTATCCTGCATTGATGGAAACCTACTTGATCATTTGCACGCCTGCACATTGGCCCTATCGGCCTCATTTTTGGGTTGCTGCAATACTCATTGCACCCGTCGTATTTGCTATGTTAACCGCTGACCGTATGGCCGGACTTCGATACTCGGGCACAGTAGCTTGGGTGAGTCTCTTTGATGCCATTCGCCCATTAGAGAACTGGCAAGTAATCAGTCTAAAGATTCTGTGCGTCTTCCTCGGTTCCATCCTAGGGCTGATTTCTTCAGCTCTGGTGTCAGTCGCCGACTCCGTGTGGATGAACAACTGGAATGACTGGGGGCAAGTCTGGGAGCAGACTCGACAGTTGTTTGGGGGCGCTCACATAAGCTGGACGCTTCTACTCGTTGGGGTATTGTACGTATCCGCGGCATCCTGCGCCGGATGGCTGGCTGCATCGTTTTTGCTCAATTGGAACCGATGGCTAATTATTGTGCTGGCAGTTCCATTCTTGCTAAGCATTTTGTTGAGCGCACTAATCCCTCTAAACTCTTCGTTCTGGCAGATATATGAACTCTCGATGGCTTTTTGTTTTGGAGCTCTGGGAACTTTCGCGATTATTCAGACTAAACTGCGTCGCGTTCTGTCCATGAAACAGTTGGCAACCATGAGCGTATTGTGGCTGACTATTCTTGTATTGACGCTTCTCTATGCCAACCAGCAATTCGACATGCCAAGCCTCGTTTTTTGGCTGGCATTTCTATCTTCACCAGCGCCCATCGGCGTTCTTGCTGCATCCCCATTAGCTTATTCTCTACTTCGGCACCGGTGATTAGAACCGTGCAAAGCGTCAGCGTTAAGCGTTGCCTCGACAGGCAACCTGCCTTCCAATTCAGAGCCATGCGACGATTTTTAAAGGCTGAACAGCACTTCAAGCAAAGGGAATGTCAATCCTCCGTTGACAAGCCAACCATGTGCAACAATTTCAGTGCATTGGTTGTTGGAGTTGGTCCGGGACGCATTTTGTAGTCAAACTTCATAACTTCTCTTCCATTCTCGACTTTGAAGTACTCCCGAAAATGGACCACTTGTGCCTTAGAAGACAATTGAGGGTCGGCAGCTAAATCCAGGTCATGCGTAGATACTAAGCCTGTAGCACCTGACTGGAGAAGTCTATCAATGACCGTACTAACGGCAATCAACCTCTCCCGACTGTTCGTGCCCTGCAGGATTTCGTCTAACAGAAAGAAAACAGGGGTGCTTGAATCGGTCGTCAAAGAACCCTCCGCATGGCAATGCCTCTGGGCCTCATCGACAACTTCCTTCAGACGATTGAGCTCAGCCATAAAAAATGAGACTCCTTCACGTAGATTGTCACGCACGCGGATGCTTGTCGCCAATCGGTACAGCTGACATTCGCAACTAGCGGCACAAACAACGCTGCCTGTTCGCGCTAAAAGCAAATTGAGCCCAACGGCACGCAGAAAAGTACTCTTGCCCGCCATATTAGAACCTGTAACGAGTAGCAACGGTTGTGCTTGTCGCAATTGGATGTCGTTTCGGATTCGTTTTTCACTTGACAGGAGAGGGTGCCCGAGTGATTCTGCCTGAAAACAAAGATTCGTCGATTTCAGCGCCGTGGGGAAACACCAATCCCGGTTTTCATCTGCCAACGTCGCGCAACTGATGAGTGCCTCACATTCACCTAGTCGATCGAACCAATTCGCTGCAGAACTTCCGAATCGAGACTTCCACTGTTCTAAGAGCTTGAGAATTCGAAAATCCCACATGACGGTAAGCTGAAGTAACAAATAGAGCATGTACAAGAGTGGGTCGCGTTGGAAATTGGCTAAACGCACAAGTCGAGTTAGCCTTTCAAATCCGGCAATTGCCGACTTTGATCCTTCACATGCTGCATGTCGGATGTGATCCAACATACCGGAATCACGTGGCAGATCTGCAAAGGAACGAAAAACATCTGCAAAACCAAACACTGCTAGATGGCGACCAGTCACCTGAAGAAAAATGTCGTGAATCCAACTTCCCCAAAAAACTGTCAACAGGACATTGATCAAAAATCCACTGGCCATGATCCCTGTGCACACATTTATCGGTGTTCGTGCATCCCACGATTGTGTAATCCAGATTCCGGTTAAGCCACCGATCACCAACCCAGGACCAACATAACTGAGCAGGTGGGCGAACCAATGCTTAGGTAACCACGGCTCAGAAGTGGCCCAACGCGGCAATCCCAACACATCTTCAGTACCGTCACTGCTGGCACGTACGGTGCGGATGATGTGCAACCGCAAGTCGCGAGCCTCCCGTAACGCAGCAACGGATCGCTGCCTACTTTCAACTTCTTTCCAAGTGGGGGTTGAGGCAAGCCAGCCCTGCAATGTCCTGTGTCCAGCCGACGTACTAGTAAGATCCAACAAACATAGGAGGCTCGCTTCCCCACCAACATCCAAATCGTCTGCCACTGGCAAGGATTCGAACTCCGAAACTAGCGGAACACCGGGTATAGCATCCCACAGACGTTGTACCCGGTTTTGAAGGTAACGAAAAAGGTTGAGGTCACTCCGCATTCGAAGTTGGGAGACTCTGACGTGCTCGTGCCATACGATTGCCACCAGAAAGGCTGCGGCAGCAATCCAGCCAGTACAAATAAGCGGAATTCGAAACAAGTTTCCGCCATACCCAAAAAACAGGCCTGCTGCAGCAACTATGAACAGCGACATTCGCAAATACACGAGTCGGAAATTCGTAGAATCCAGACGATCAAGTTTCTCCTGAAGGGCGAATATCTCTCGCTGATAATGCTCGCTAGCTGGAATCGATGCCACCATATGCTGACTCTACGAGTTTTCTAATGACTAGACTGTTTTTTTGAATTACCGGGATTGCAGTATTGAACTTATAGAATTTCTGACCGCAAACCAAGATCTTGTTAGGTGTAAACAAATATTAGACATTTCACTCGACAAATGAAAACTGCCACCAGCATAGGCTGGCGGCAGTTGGAAGTGTTTCGATGGCAGATCCAGAGTTAGCTTAATTAGGCAAACAAACGACTAGCCAGAAAATCTCGCTTACTTGGCGATTCAAAAATCGCGAAGTTGTTAGCCGTCGAGTCTGCGCCTGCACCGTTATTAATCGTGAACGTCGAAATCGTGCTTGTTCCCGCCGTCCCGCCGGTTGTGCCAGGTGCCGACTCACCATCTGCCCCCAAAGCCGATGGACGGCTAAGTGTGTATGTTCCCGGCAACACATTATCAAAAGAGTAATCACCCAAACTATCGGTTGTTGTCGTACGATTGACCGTTGTTCCAAACATGTCCGTTCCACTAAGCGTAATCGTCTCTCCTGAAATTCCGCTCTCTCCGGAATCTTGCACGGTATCTCGATTATCGCTACGGAACAGGCGACCTGCGACTGCAACTGGGACCCCGATCGTCGTATCCTCTGAATCTGAATTGTTAGTGGATACACTGTCCGTTTCCGTGGCACTTACTGTGGCCGTGTTGGTAATCGTCGTTGCTGCGCCAGTTAACACCGTCGCGTTGACCGTGATTGTCACAGAAGCTCCACTGGCCAATGTGGGAATCGCTACCGTCAAGTCATCAGGATTGCTCACAGTAGTGTCCTGAGCGCTAGTAGGAACAGTCACTGTGCCGGACGTCGCAGTGGCCGATGTTATCTGCAAACCATCCGGCAGATTATCAGTCACACTGACGCTATTGGCCGTGCTTGGACCATTGTTGGTAACGACAATTGTGTAACTGTATGTGCCTCCAGTAGCAACCGGATCCGTTGAATCCGTTTTGGTGACCGCCAAATCAATGGATGCTGCAATGTCGGTTGTGGCTGTAGCAGTATTGTTCGAGGCATTGGAGTCCGTTTCGGTACTGGTTACAGTTGTCGAATTGGTAATCGTTCCCCGCGTATCACCATCAACACCAACTAGAATTGTTACGGTGGCAGTGTCTCCTGGATCCATGGTTCCCAGATTCAAACCACTGGTTAAACTGCCGGCCGTAACAGAGGCACCAGTCGTGCTTGTTCCGCTAGCAAATGTAACGCCAGCAGGAAGCGTATCTGTTAGCGTCACATTCGTTGCTTGACTAGGCCCATTGTTCGTAACTGTAATCGTATAAGTAAGTTGTTCACCGGCAGTTGCTGGGTCAATCGAATCTGTCTTGGTAACTGCCAAGTCTACCGATGCGTTAACCGCAGTAGTTTCAGTATCGGAATTATTGGATGCGTCCGACTCAATCATCGTAACATCGGTGCTGGTTACTGAGGCCGAGTTAGATAGCGTACCGCGAGTATCCGGTAGAACGGTCGCGACAATCGTAACCGTCGCCGAGGCTCCACTGGCTAGAGCTCCAACCGTCACTGTCAGGTCGTCTGGATTGCTGGCTGTTGTATCTTGGGCAGATGAAGGAACAGTCACTGTGCCGGCCGTGGAGGTGGCTGACGTAATCTGCAAACCATCGGGAAGATTATCCGAGACGGTCACACCCGCGGCATCGCTCGGGCCATTGTTGGTTACTAAAAGCGTGTATGTAAACGACTGTCCAGCAACCACGGGATCAACCGAATCACTCTTGACGATAACTAAGTCAATAGTACTTTGAGTAGCCGTTGTTTCCGTAGCCGTATTGTTGGCAGTATCGGGATCGAACCCAGCCAAAGTCTCAGTGGAGCGAACGATCGCCGTGTTCGATATCGAACTAGCTGCTGAAGCCGAGACATCCACCACGACGGTAATTGTAGCGGTTCCTCCCGACGCCAAGCTGCCGACATTGATGGTCACATCAGTGCTACCACCGCTGGGCGCGGTTACGACTCCGCCGACGGCTGAAACGAAGGTCACGTCTGCCGGTAGAGTGTCAACAACTTCCACGTTGGTCGCATCCGATGGGCCGTTGTTGACCACTGTAAGTGTATAAGTCAACTGGCTTCCACGATCCACTGGATCGACGCTATCCGTTTTGGTGATGGAAAGATCTACTTCTGGGTTCACTGTGGTACTTGCATTGGCCGTAACAAGAGTTGCTTCGTCGGCATCCGCGGTCGCGCTGTTGGCGATAGAGGACGCCGAGAATGTAGTTGCCACCGTTCCTACGATGGTTACGGTAACTGAGTCATTTACATCCAGCGAAGAAACATTGGCCGTAACCACACCGGAGCTCTCTGAAGCGGTACCGGCGGTCGAATTTACGGATACGAATGTTAGGCCAGTTGGTAGCGTATCACTGACTACTACATTACTGGCCGTCGATGGTCCGGTATTCGTAACCAGAATAGTGTAGTTCAGATTGTTTCCAACTCCAATGGGATCCGGAGAATCCGTTTTGGAAATGGTCAATACGGCCTGCCGGGTAATGGCTACGTCTACCGAGTCTTGATTATTGTTAGCATCTGTTTCAATACCATCGCCGGAAATTGTGGCGCTGTTGGTGATGGCTGCGGCTGCCGCGGCGCTAGCTGGTATCGAGACGACGATCGTAATCGTCTCCGATTGACCCGACGTAAGACTGGCGAATGTCGCCTGAATCTCTCCGGATGGATTTCCGGTCTGAGTAACGACTCCGCCACCCGTCGATGTGGCTGAAATAATAGTCAGGTTGGTAGGGCTCAAATCGGGTAGATCATCCACGACGACCACGTTGGTCGAAGTGTTAGGGCCATTGTTGGTGGCAGTTAACGTATAGGTGACCTCAGTCCCAGCTACCGCAGAAGAAACATCGGCGGTTTTGGTGACCTCCAAATCGACCTCCGGCGCCAATCCAAAATCGAGAGACAAGTTGGAACTGGTGTCCGAATCTCCGTCGTTAGTTGGTTCCCCTCCGGCCACCAACGTCAACATCGTACTGACCGCACCTACGCCACCTACAAATGTCCCATCATTGTCATTGTTAATGTCTGCATTTGCAGAAGCCACCGTCGAACTGCTAGTCATTCCAAACAACGGATCCGAAATCGTAGCAAATTGACTGGCCGGAATCAGTACAAAATAGTCGCCAGGCAATAGGTTGTCATACAAATAAGCGCCACTCACCGTAGTGTCGGAGGCCACCAAGGTATCGATGCCGGTGTCCAAGTCGCCGCTGAAATCAGAATCTAAATAGAGCTGAGTTAGGACTCCATCGATCCCTGATTCGGTACCACTATCAAAGGTACCATTGTTATTCATATCAGCGTAAACGAGATCCCCGATCGACATCGGATTCAAGTTTGCAAAATTAACAATAATGGGGGCTAGTGAAAGGGTCTGAAAGAGATCCAATTGGCCATCGGCCGAACCCAATACCAGCTCAATGCTGATAGCGCCCACATTAGTGAAATCCGCACCTCCACTTGCACCTGAGTTCACGAAATCAGCATACTCAAGGATCAGAAACTCAGAGGCAGCCCCCCCCGTGTTATCTATGTTGCCGGTGATGGTGGACAAATGAGTAGAATCAGTAAAGATCGTAATGATCACCTGGCCGCCCGCTTGATCTGCTCCGATCTGTAGCTGTAGAGCAGTATCTGCCCCGGCATCGGTCAGGTCGATACCACCCAAACCTGTCTGATCAATGGTTGTTGGGTCTGCATCGCCTCCGTCGTAGACGACAAACATTGTGCCCGTACCAGTCGGCGACGAATTGAATTCCAGTACACCTGGCGACGTCAGCGGGTTAGCCTTTAGCGTAACTGCACCGCTACCACTTGTTAGTTCTACATACAGGTCTCGTTCACCTCCCAGCGCTTCCGACGCAGCCAAGGCCGATGAATTCGGGTTCGTGACTGAAGTGTCTACTTCCTGATTGGTCGTATTGAAGTCGTCTATCACTGTTGCGCCAGCTGTGCCGGCAGCTTCGACAGCAGAAATTGAGACCGGCTGCACCGTATCCGCAGAGCGTTGGAGGAAGCCAACTGCCGCCTGTTGCTCTACTAGATATTCACCCTCCACTAGCCTGGTGAATAAGTAGTTGCCACTAGCGTCCGTGGTGTCGGTGTTTAGTAGCGTATCAGTACCTATGTCCAGGACGCCATTGAGATTGACATCTTGATAAAGATTGACCGTGATTCCAGAGAGCAACGTTTCTGCAGGACTAGTATCGATCGTACCATTGTCGTTTTCGTCGACCCACACGGTCCCTTGAATTAGACCGTAATCGGCAGCCAGTAACTTGCGAGGTTCCATCGTTTCAAGCTGGAGTTGCCGCCTGAAATTCTTTCGATCCGCCAGCTTGCGTGTACTCTTGGTGCCTCGAAAACGGGAAAACAATCGACTGAACAAGCTACCCATCGAGGACGCTCCTTCCTTGGATCTCGCGCTCAATAATCAAAATGCGTGCGAAAACATGTATAGATTCTGAGCCTGATGCCAGTCGCTTAGTTCATCCATTAAACGAAGTAAGGCTCAACCTTGATATCAAAGGTCAAGCCTCGGACTTTTCTGAACTCTTTGCTAGCGTGCAACTGCTACCAACGAAATTCGCCACCAAAGCTTAAACCTTGTATCCAATAATCGGTTTCATTGAATACAAACTGTGGTCGGTTTGGAGTGCTAACCGAGGGATTTGTCCCTGTAGATGGGAACAGGTTAGGATTAACGACTGTATCGATTTGATCACCTGGGCGAACTACATTGCCGAGGTAAATCAGCGAATATCCTGTTGTAAATCTAACCCGGCGTGTTACTTGATACCCGAGAGTCAGTCCCAATTCCGGCACCATTGTAAATCGATCTCGATCGTATGTGCCCATGTTACCGCCGAGCGATGCGGGTTGAGCAAGTATGCCTCCCGAAGCATTGGTGGTTGCATTGCTAGCTGTGATCGCTGTCGACCCATCGATCGTAACTGTCTGATGAACATTTCCGATTCCTAATCGCATTAGAGCGTCTAGCGACCACCAACCACGGCGTCCTTGCCACACGACCCCTATCTCGGTGCCATTGAATTGATTACGAGTGTCAAAACGATCTTGAATTACGTAGCTTTCAGTGGCGTTGGACACGGTCCTAGCAGTTGCTTCATTGATGGTAAGCGACTCTTCAAGTTGCCAGTAGCGGTACCCAATCGTGCCATCAATCCTTGACGAAGTTGGAACACTCTGACATAGCCACCCAGAATAGCCGCAGCCATTGGAACAACAGAATTGGCGGCGCAATCGGAATCCAGCTCCAATGAACTGACTTAATGATTCAATGTCTAGTCGTCCAGTTATGTTGTTCGTTGTAGACGCGATAACTTGGGCATCCTCGAATCCTCCAGCAGAATTGTAGAATGG
Organism: Planctomycetales bacterium; assembly: GCA_020427005.1. GTDB lineage: Bacteria > Planctomycetota > Planctomycetia > Pirellulales > Pirellulaceae > Aureliella. The sequence continues at coordinate 2,371 of JAGQOY010000137.1, read as the reverse complement.
CCTCGCTAACAGTGGCGTTCCATTGCTGTTCTGGAAAAAGGAATCGCTAATCTGATCCATTCCAACATATTCACCCTCGATTCCCCAACCCGGAAACCGTGATAGCCACCATCCAAAGCGTATGCGAAACCCTGGAATGCTATCTGTCAAAATATTGTTACCACCACCGTAAAGAGTCTGATAGTTCGTTGTGCCAATTGCACCTCCACCACCGGTACCATCCAGACCAGTTGAAGCTAAAGCAGGAGCATTCATGCCGGACTGCCACCAATTCAAGTATTCCGCATGCACCCATCCATGCGCCGGAAAGCAAATGCAGAATCGATTCGGGACATGACAGCTTTCACAAACTCCGCCTCCGGCGTATAGGTCACACTCGGCACAGCCTGAACCTCCGCAGCTCGAACAACCTATGTCGATGCCACTACTATCGACAATATAGCTGCCGTCGCCCTCAACAATCGTTTCTTCGTAGTAACTCGCAGGAACGACCGCTCGCTGTCCTGGGCGGACGACTTTAGTTTGAACGCCACGCACGTTGGAACGCTGATTTGGCTTCTGCGCACTCACTGGTGCTACTGCCAAAAAGAGCCAGATTGTTGTCGCGGCTAAGGCAATCCATCTATTCACGGTAGCAACGCCCTTTTTTTGTACGACTAGCCTCACTGGGGATGAGGCGACAAGTTCAACCCACTGTTTCCGGGTTCTCTTGCTCTATCGTCCGTACACAGACGGAATATTTAGTGAAACCGGAAAAATCTTCTTAATCCGAACAAATCACTTTTCAGGAAAACTCAACCCAAATACACCAGCCTAGCCACTTAAATTCCAATACCCCACCAGGAGGTGAATTTAAAAAAGCTAGCTAACATTCTTCAAAATATGTAGCTCGAGCGCCCAAGAACTCATGTTTCGGAGCTAATATCAATGTGATATCACATTTATATCAGGCAACTTCGAATTCCATACGGAGCAAAACCATGCAAAATGAACGAGAATATCAGCCCCTTGCCGGATGGATGCCACTGATCGTCTGCATTCTGCTTGTTCTGACCTTGCCCGCCGTCATTTGGGTCCTTGCTTTGCAACCGCAATTCGCCATCCAATCTGGCACACCACTGGTTACAGGCGCCGTTTTCCTTTCAGCAATCGGAGCCGTAGGTTTTGCAGGACTCATGGCGATTGCCCCAAACGAAGCACGTGTTCTCCTACTTTTCGGAGCCTACAAAGGTACTGCAAAGCAAAGTGGGTTCTTTTGGGTAAACCCTTTCTTCAGCAAGAAACGGATATCGTTGCGAGTACGCAACTTCGAAACAGGTTCTACTAAAACGCCAGAACAAAAGGATGCTATGGGAAAGGTCCTGACACAGAGTTCACGAACCCCGGGGCGACCTTCCAAGGTCAACGATAGGGACGGAAATCCCATCGAGATCTCAGCCGTCGTCGTCTGGAAAGTCGTGAATACCGCAGAGGCTATGTTTGAGGTCGATGATTTCGAAGATTTTGTTGAAGTGCAGAGCGAAGCCGCGTTGCGAGCCATGGCATCACGCCACCCTTACGATCATGAGGACCATGAGATCAGTCTACGAGGAAATACAGAGGAGATCTCCGAACAACTGAGAAAAGATATTCAGGAGCGTTTAGACAAAGCAGGAGTAGAGGTCATTGAAGCTCGGATCAGCCACTTGGCTTATGCTCCGGAGATTGCTGCTGCGATGCTTCAAAGACAACAAGCACAAGCAGTTGTCGCCGCCCGTGCACGGATCGTCGAAGGCGCCGTAGGTATGGTGCAAATGGCTCTAGATCATCTGGCCGACGAAAAGATCGTGGAACTTGATGACGAGCGCCGCGCACAGATGGTTTCCAACTTGCTCGTTGTACTGTGTAGCGATCGCCACACCCAACCTGTAATCAACGCGGGATCCCTGTACTAGGAAAAACTTCTTCTAGGGTAGTGAGGTTACGTCGTTTGATCAATGATTTCCTTGAGAAGACTATAACTCGCACTGGCCAGATCGATTCGTTTGGATGATCAAACTACCATTCAGGACATTTGACATTGGCAAAACGAGACTCATTCCTACTGCGAATTGATCCAGCCGTACTTGCCTCGCTAAGGCAATGGTCTGAGGATGATATGCGCAGTTTGAATGGCCAGATCGAATTCCTACTTCGCGAAGCCCTGCGCAACCACGGACGACTGAGGGACTCCCGGGCAACCTCAGTCGAACAGCAAACTTCTCCGCCAGCCCCCCGGCCAGCAGATGACAACTGCAGCAAATAAAAAAGAGGCTTAAGCACGCATACTTAAGCCTCTTGCAAAGCGAAGGAGAGGTCGCTTGATCAGTTATTGCAATTGTCTGAGCAGGAT
>JAGQOY010000136.1 GCA_020427005.1 Planctomycetales bacterium | reverse complement strand
AGGCTTGTTGCCCGTTGGTGCTGTCATGGCGATGGTGGCCAATCTGGCTGGTACACAGTCGCGAACGCGACGACAGACTGGAGCCTCGGACGTCAGTCCGACGTAGCTTGCACCAACCATTCAGCAGTCGCAACGCGACGACAGGTGTTGTGCGGGTCGCACTCCAAATCGTATTCGCACAATGGTGAATCTGCGTAGCTCGTTGCGATCGACCGTCACAACGTTGACCTACTGCAACGTAGGTACATATGCCGTCGCTTCGCGACTCTCTGTCGTGTTCATTCCATTACCTTGGACTGATGTCCGAGGCTAGAATCTGCCGTGCCTACGGCACTTTAGGTCGTATGGGTGTCTCTGCCACGCATGGAATAATTGTATCCTCGGCCCAGCAGAGTATTGCTATCCTGTGCCCCAATAACCGCGGTGGGCAAGAATTCTCGAAATCTTCTGCAACCGTTTCGAATTCTTCCCGTAACTCAAAATATACGCATTCTTCGCATCACGCGGTCGGATTGCGTTTCTCACTCTGCTTTCGTGAACTAGTTGCGCGTCCGAGCAACTTACGAATGCGGGAAAAATAACTTCTGTGCTTGAGCCGCGGGTAACTACCATCCACTTCGGGGAAATACCCGCGGCTAGCGCCGTCGGCTCAGACAAGAACACTATGGAACTAAGTATTTCTAACACCAACACTTGCTTCAGTGCGGAAGCCATCCGCCTGCGTGCACAAAAAAGGTCCCAACATGAGATTGCAACGAAACGTTCATCGCCGAAATACATTGCCACGTAGATCCCAGCTACGCGTGGAACGATTGGAAGACCGGCGATTGCTCGCTGTGCTTACGGTCAATTCAACAGCCGACACGGTTGACCCGGGCGACGGGATATTGACCCTGCGCGAAGCCATACTGGAAGCCAACGCAAATCCCAATGGAGCCACGCCAGACGAAATTCACTTCAACATTCCCACCACCGATCCTGGCTACGATGCAGGTACTGGGGCGTACTCCATTCGACCTAGCTCGTCACTGCCAGATATCAACGATCCAATTCTCATTGATGGCTGGACGCAGCCTGGTTGGGCGAATAGGCCAATCATAGAACTCGATGGAACGAATGTCGACACTGACCCCATTGGAATTTACCTCCATCCCAATGCTTCCGATTCGACCCTTCGAGGATTGGTCGTCAATCGATTCGCAGGTTACCAAATTCTTTCCCAGGCGCCTCGGTTTACGATCCAGGGCAATTACTTGGGTACGGATGTCAGTGGTATGGCTGCTGCTAGCAGTACAGCTGGCATTGGGTTTGGGGCAAATACGTGGGATGCCAATGTAGGCACGATCGGAACAAACGGAGATGGAATAGACGATGAATTGGAAGGCAATCTGATATCCGGGAACTCGATTGGTGTAAGCCTCGTTTACTCAGACGACGTTGTAATTGCCGGAAATCTTATCGGCACGAATGCGGCCGGCACGAGTATGGTTCCCAATAGAGTCGATGGCATTAGGGCATGGGATGGTACGAACGGGATTCGCATAGGAACGAATGGAGATGGGCCGCGGATGACACGGAGCGAAATGTCATCTCGGGAAATGGCTCCCGAGGAATCTATATGTCCCAAGCTTCCGGAGTGATTGCCGGAAATTATATTGGCACTGATATTTTCGCTGCAATTGCGATGCCAAATGGATTTGAAGGAATCAGCTACTGGAATTCATCGGGTCCGATGCTGATTGGAACGAATTCCGATGGTGTTGCGGATAGTCAAGATCGCAATGTAATCGTCGGATTCCACTCCATTGCTATAGCTGCTTCAGGAGCAGTCGTAACCGGGAACTACTTGGGAACAAACTCGACAGGAAGCGCTGCGATCGGCAATGGTTCGATTGTCCTGGGTGGGCACGACAACCGGGTAGGAACCAACGGGGATGGCCAGTTTGATGGAATGGAAATGAATCTGATTTCTAGCGGCATGTTGCTCGTGGACACCTACAACAACGTCGTCGCGGGGAATCATATTGGCACCGATATTACCGGAAGTTATACCCTGTATCCCGGACCAGCGAGCGATCCAGGGATTGGCATCTATGGGAATTCTCATCACAATCGAATTGGCACAAATGGCGACGGTGTGAGCGATGAAGCGGAACGCAATATTATCGCAGGTGCGACCTACGGAATTTTTGGGGGCGGCAATAACAACCAGATCACTGGGAACAATATTGGAGTCAATGCGCATGGTGAGCCCCTGGGAAATTCTCGCGATGGAATCCGATTCAGTGAAGGTGCCCACCAAAATCAGGTCGGAGGCAACGGGGCACTCGCTAATCTGATTGCGTTTAATCGCGAGAATGGGATCTCGATAACCTCAGGATCACCTGGTACGGATGGCCATGCAATCCGTGGTAATTCGATCTTTTCGAACGGTCAACTTGGCATTGATCTTTCTAAAGACGGTGTAACTCCCAATGACTTTGGCGATTCAGACGCGGGGCCCAACAATCTGCAAAACTACCCAGTACTGACGTCAACGATTGGTGGATCGACTACCCAGGTTGCTGGCACGCTCAATAGTCTGCCAAACACGTCGTTCCTAATCGACTTTTATGCGAATACAGTCGTCGACCCGTCGGGCTATGGTGAGGGTGAACGCTGGCTGGGTGTGACAATGGTCACGACAGATGCCAATGGAGATGCGGCATTTTCGGTGACGTTGGCTGCAGCGACGAGTCCGGGCGAATACATCACGTCTACCGCAACTCGCTTGGAAGATGATGATGCAGATCCCGCCACTCCATTGCTGGAAACGGATACGTCGGAGTTTTCGGCAGCTTTGTTGGTTCCTGCCAACCAGCCGCCAGTCATTTCAGCTCAAGCATTCGCACTAGATGAAAATCAACTAGTGGTCGGAACGGTTTTCGCCTCTGATGATGATCTGCCAGATGACATCGTGAGTTTTGCGTTGACGGGCAACGGGCCGGATGATGCAAGATTCGAGCTATCAACCAGTGGTGAATTGAGTTTTCTGGCGGCGACGGATTTCGAGAATCCGACCGATACTGGCGGCACTCCGGGTGACAATGTTTACCTGGTAGAAGTCCGTGTTACCGACGCAGCTGGAGCAGTTGCCATCAATACGATGACGGTCACCGTCAACAACGTGACCGCTACGATCAGCGGCACGGTGTTTGTGGATGCGAACCAAAATGGACTATTCGACGGTGGAGCGGAAAGCGCGATCGATGGTGTACTCATTGAATTGCTCGACGAATTCGGTTTGACACTCGATAGCGACACGACGGCCATGGGTGGCGTGTATGCCTTTGAAGTCGATGACGAATTCGCAACTTACCGAATCCGCGAGACACAGCCTACTGGCGTCGCCGATGGCCAAGCAGTTGTGGGTGATGCCAATGGCAACAACTTGACGGGTGAAGCCGTTGATGGTTTTGTGCTGTCTTCCAATGAAATGCAGCTGACTCTCACCGGCATTGCGGCCAGTGACTACGATTTCACCGAATATGGCCAAGCGATTCAGTCAGGTGACACAGCCACTATCGGCTTCTGGCAGAACAAGAATGGCCAAGCACTGATCGAACTGGGCGGAGCACAACTGGTAAGCTGGATGAATATCAACTTTAGTAATATCTTTGGTAGTACTTTTTCAGATGGTGCTGGTGGAGATGATGCCGCTGAAGTTGCTCGCCTCTACAAAGATGAATTCTTCCGTAAGAAACTGCAGGGCAGCTCCAAGGTAGACGCGCAATTCATGGCATTGGCGCTTAGCACGTTTTTTACCAGCAGCAATTTGTCTGGCGGCAATACCGCGGCCGTGTACGGCTTCAATGTGACGGAAACAGGTATCGGCACCAAAGTGGTCAACGTGGGCGCGAGTGGCGCGGCATTCAACTTGCCGGACCATTCCGATGCGACAATCATGTCTCTGCTGCTGGCCACAAACAACTTGACGGGCGCCGACACAGATAGTGACGCCAGCGAGGACTATAGTCACGTGTACGATCTCGACGGCGACGGAATCCTGGACGACTATGAGAAGTCTCTTAGAGAAATGGCCAACTTCCTGTACAGCCTGATCAACGAATCTGGCGACATATAAACCTAGCACGCTCATTTGTCGGCAGTGTGATGGCAAATTGATGCCTCGAACACACGGCACATGCCGTCGCTCCGCGACTCTCATTATGCAATGTCCATCACCTCGGACTGACGTCAGAGGCTAGAATCTGCCATGCCAACGGCACTAACTAACAGTGTATTCGTATCTCTGTTAGCCACAAACTACTTGACCGGCGCCGATGATGATAGTGACGCTAGTGAGGACTATAGCCATGTGTATGACCTCAATGGCGACGGCGTCCTGGAAAAATACGAGAAATCGTTGAGGGAAATGGCTAACATCCTTTACGGCTTGATAAACGAAGGAGGAGATGTATAGCCGCTATGATCAAGCTCAAGTGTGTCAGGCTGTTATGGCACTATCCTGCGAATCGGTAATTGCTCGGTCGGCTGCAATTCACCGCGTATTAAACGGCGTCCTTGACCGGTAAGCCAAAGGTAGTGGTCGCTGGGCAGTCCTTCGTAGTCCAGGAACGTGGATTGGCCTAGGGGTGGGCTGTTGGTGCATTTGAAGATCGCCGTGGCTTCGTCGACTTCGTCAAACATGGCCTGATAAACCATGGTCGCACCTATCTTCTGAAGCTCGCTGTATTGCTTCCAGAGGAATCGCCCTCCCTGCCGTGGGATTTGGTCTAGAGGTGATTTTGGGTTCATGTTGTGCCAACTAAAACCCGGGAAGACGACTGGCAGATAATCGATGTTGTGCTGCTGACACCACGTCAAATCGGGTTGCCAAACGTCGCGAGCAATCCGTTCGACTCCATCCAAAGTACCAATACGTCCAACCATCCAAGGGCTTATGATGTCTGCCGATTTAATGATCTCATGTAGTTTGGCATCTGCAACGCAGTCCCGCGTCAAAGAGCGCCAGTAAGTCGGTATGCCAAGCATGACGGTGTTTCCACCATATTTCGCATCGTTTGTAAAAAAGTCAACTAAGGCCTCACACTCGTCGAGCGTGTACTCGCGACCATCACTGAACCCGATTCCCCATACCGTTACGACCGGTTTTCCATTGTGATGAAGATAGCTTGGGTCTCTAGGGTCGCATCCTAATAGCATGCGGTCCACCAGCATTTTCCAATCATCAATTACGATTTGAGTTTCCCCCCGTCGCAACCCCGACAGATCGTACATAACGGCCCAAGTGCGTCCGTGACGATTCGCGCCAGCACGCGCATGGGCTAGCACCGTATTGAAATGGTAGAGCCCCATTGGGTCGCGAACTTCGGTGCCAAATCGTTGGACAAAAACTCCGTCTATTCCATACTCTGCCATCCACTGGAAATGACGATCGACAGTTTTAGCATTCAGTGAGCTGAAAACTTCGGCCTGGCGTCCGTCTTGGCGTAAAAAGCTCGTTTGAAATCGTTCGTCATCATCTAGTTCGCTAACATCGGGCCAAAGATCAATCGTACAGGAACCGGGTGCAAAATTATGCCCTTTTTGCCAATGGTGCCAGCCTCTACCTGATCCATCCCCGGGGCAAGTGAACCAGCCCTGGTAACCACACATTACCTTGCCGACCAAAGTTGATGCGTGAACGCCGGGCGAATGATTTCCGGAATAGGGTTCCAACGTGCGATGGATGACCTCTTGGCGATCAATACCGCGATGCATTTGAAATCTGTCTGAATTGCTCCGTTCCTGTGCCAAAAGCTGAGTAGTAAGAAGAGAGAATATCAAAAGGCTGCAGAAACGCAGTGAATTCATCGCGGCTTTAGGCAGCCGAGCATGCATGCCATCTGACCGGTGGCCGTTACAGTCCTTTAGCTGAGTCACCAACGGCCGAAGTCCATCTTCAAGAAGGAACGTGAGTTTGTGGGCCATCATATATTTCTAGCTCAAAGCTGCCGGATCATGATGTTGCGAAATTCAATAGCTCCTCCGTAATCCTGTAATCCGATATGACCTTTGTTAGCTTGCCCCCAATTTCCTTGTCCATATGCGGTGGGAAAGAACTTGCTGGTCTTCACATGTGCTTGCCAACGTTCACTATCGATGTTGTATTCAACTAGCTTTTCCCCGTTGAGCCAATGTTCCACGTGCTTGCCTTGAGCAACAATGCGTGTCTGATTCCATTGTCCAAGGGGTTGGGTGGCGTCTTTGACGGGAGCGAAGACTGCGTAACAAGCCCCAGCGGATGCCAAGGTATTGAGACCGTCCAGATGAGACGTATTGTCCAAAATTTGATACTCGGGTCCGGATTGCCAAACGTAGTCGTGCTCTTCGGTAGCGCGATAGATCACTCCGCTGTTATTTCCTTTCGTCATCTTCCACTGTAGAAGAAGTTCAAAGTCATCGAATTGCTCGAGAGTGATGATATCACCGAAGGATTGGCCTGCCGAGCGACGCGACAGTAAGGAACCGTTCTCGACACTCCAACTCGTAGGAACCGTATCCGATTTGTAGCCCCGCCAGCCCGAGGTTGATTTTCCGTCAAAGAGTAACTGCCATCCATCTTGTTTTTGTTCAGGGCTGAGTGAGTTTAGCATTGGCGAATGCTTGTAAGTATCGCTGTCTAGGTTATTCGCTGCCGTCTCATCGTTGGCCAGTTCGCGAATCCTAAGATTTCGCCAACGAACTTTGAACGGACCTTGCCCACCTCCGATACTGTGGACTTGCAGACCGATGAAGCCGCGAGGATGCGATTTGAATCGTTCGTCGTGTGTCAAATTGGATACTTGATGCCCGTTGATCCAGGTCTGGATTTTGTTTTTCACCGCCACAACACGATACACATTCCACTGGCCATCGATAATGTGCTGATGAGGCTGACGATCTGAGTCAGGAGTCATCCATCCACCAGCGGATTCACCGTAGATATAGCCAGCCAAACCATCGAGAGAAATCTCAACTTGCGGGCCATTGACGCGCCCGGCCGGTGTGTCGCCTACGCTTTGCGAACGAATTTGGACACCTGAATTCAAAGCAGAGTCGACTTTGACTTCGAAGTTCAATTCGAAATCACTGTACAATTTGTCGGTGCACAAGAACGAGTTGGGGCTACCCTCATTGGTCTGGCCTACGATCGTGTCGGCTTCGACTCGGTATGTCGCAGTGCCATTGCGCTGCGTCCACCCTGTCAGATCATAGCCGTTAAAAAGTTCGACAACTGGGCTACTATCAGCGTGTGCTGTTGTTGAATTATTAGTTGGCTTGATTCCAATCGTGTATTGGACAGGCACAACGGCCGCCTTTGCCTTGGCATGCGCGGCGTCATCCACTTCAATCATCTTACGACGCAAAGTTTGAAGTGCCGCCCCGACTTCGAGATCCTCTGTGAATGAGCTGTTGAGTTGACGGAAGTGCGTGATAAACCCCTTGATGGCAGCCGTCTCCGCTGCTTGCTTGTCTCCGACGGCATTGAGAACTCGATTGAACTCTGCAACGAACGGGTTGTCGAGAAACTCGGCGGCTAGATTGATGCCATTGGCAAGCTGTTCCCTGCGATATGTTCTGGTTGTTACCCCGAATTTAACTTCAGCATGAGTCGTCGTGAGTCCCTCCACTTTCAAAATAAAGCGGTTGAGATCTTGGTTGAACGACACAAAAGGCAGAATGCTCTGCGTGCCGTTGGCGTCATTCACTCCTCCTGAAAAACAAAATGGGTATCGATTGCTTTTCAATTCCAATTCACCGTTTTTGATGCCCAGCACTTGATGCCCACCGGTTGTATGGGTCGTGTTAGCGGCAAGGTCGACGGTTATCGTACCAAGGTCACCATCGACACCCATGGCTTTCAAGAAGGCATAGGCCATAACGAGATGACCGTTGGGCCCTGGGTGGACACCATCGCCGCCAGCAACCGGATAGTTCTCGCCCAAAGCAGATTTGGCGGCCAACATCGTTTGGTTCATGGCGCCAAAAACATCCGCGTGAGGAAAATTGTTTTCCAGGGCTAGCCTTTTGGCTATCTGCCCAAGGTGCTCTAAGTTCTCGTTATAGACTTGATCAAAGTCAGGGCGATCCTTGGCGAATGTAAAGCTATCGACTACACCTGGCGAGCCGACGATAACCGTTGTACCTGCTGTTTTTAGGCGATCGATTATCTGTCGCATCCCCTTCTCATACGCCTCGCCAATCTGAGTTGTGTACTCTCGGTATGAACCGTCGTTCATACCGTAACAAGTAGTTACAACGTCGGGCTTCCATGGAATCAAGTCGTTTTCCATGCGACTTGCAAACCCCGGTGCACGTTCGCCACCCCATCCAAACTGATAGGTTTGAATGTCGAGCTCAGGATGGCACGCCAGCAGATACGTCTCGATAAACTTGCTGTACAGTTTCTGTTCGGTAATCGAGTCTCCGACGATCGCCAAACGGTCCCCATGTTTCAAGACTAACTGCTGAGCGGTTGCATGCCCAATGAACCAATTTGCAATGAGAATCAAGGTCCAACATGAATACCACAAGTGGGTAAGGATGATTCTCATCGTTGAGTTTCCACAGGGACAATTAGAAGTATTCGTTAACCTTTGGCACATTAAACCATATTGCGTGCCGGACCAGATAATTCAAATGTTGCCTGTCGCAACATTTTTGAGAATTTTGCTTGTAATGGCAAAGAATAGCAACCGCCTCTGGTCATTTCCTGAAAGCTGAATTTTTTCCAACGACAGGGATTTCTGGTCAGGCCACGCATTTTTCCAAACTCAACCGGATTGGCGTTCCCAAGCTTCTTCGCACTGTTCGGATGAGAGAGGGTACGTGCGTGCCGAAACAACGTCTTTTCTTAAAACTCTGCAGGGCCTTGGATGTTTTTATGGACTTTCCAAACGATTGTATCTCGAGATGTTGTATTAGCTTTTGCCGGAAATCTGAGTCATTCCAGTTCAAGATGGCGCTTACTCATATAGGTAGGTCTTTACTAGTGAATCTCATGATCGAGGAAAAGCGAAAATGGTTGCGGCGAGAATGAAGTTATTAAGGATGTACTTGCCTTCGATTGTGGTCTTATTGGCAGTTACCAGTAACTGTCGCGGAGATGTCATCCTAAATTTTACAAGTTCGGGTCCTGATGTTGTGGCTTCTTATTTTGGCACATTGAATCTGAATGGAAGAACGTCGCTTAGTACATCAAATCCTAATTTGCCAAATAATATCAACCCGGGATTTGGCAATGTGATTCTAAACTCTCCGGTTCTACTCAGGTCGCTGGGTACAATGACTCCCGTTAGCCTAAATTTTGGTTCCAATATTACATCCATTCCGACTTCAGTATCCGGCGATACATTTGGTTTTTCAGGAAGCACTATTTATTACAGTTCCGCAAACTTGACGGGAGACGTCCTGACTGTCGCCGGTTCCGCTACGTTTGCTGGGCAATCGTTTGCGTCACTAGGCATTGCACCTGGTACTTACGTTAAAACTTTGGTTCAAGGATCTGGGAATATCGTGGTAAATGCTGTACCTGAACCTACCGGATTGACCATTTTCGGAGTTTTTGTCTGCATGGTCTCCTTTCGTAGACGCCGAATCAACAGTTGAGTTTTACGACGATGTCGGCAGTGAAGCGAATTATGGGCACAGGCTTGTTCATTAGGATGTAGTATCGGCACCAATTTGCCTGAGCACTTTTCTGGCTCGATTGCAGTATCCAGTCGATCCACCAAAAAGACCCGTCTGCAAGCAGAGGATAAGCTCTTCACGAACGGACGGGTATTGAGCCACTCTGTCGGCAACGAATTGCATGGCAAAGGCGCTGATCGCGATCTCCGATTTTCGGTCGGCCAGCAATTTCATGCACAAATGAATCAAGCGTTTTTCAAGAGCTTTGGGAATACCACTCTTCAACTCACTAAAGTATCGAACTCCACAACGCCTAAGAGACTGGTGAATTGGGTCTTCGATTGCGTTCACCAGATCGTTGAACCAAGGGGTCAATACCAACGGTTCTTCTCGGCCAATTAGCCCTACCGCATGAGCTGCTCGCTGAGCCAACCTGACATCGTTTCCAAACATACAAACCATTAGCTCAACGAGTCGTTCTTCGTCCGCTAGCGCCATCGTAACGACTCGGTCAGCAACGGCTCGTGAGTTTCCAATCTGAAGTACTTCTCGAATGCTCATAGTTGGTCTTCACGGCTTATACCAGAACAAAGCTCAAACTGTCAGAACCTAAGACCTGTTTCAATTACAACAGGATAGAAATGCTTGGTGTCAACTGGCTATTTGGGATACTCGTTTGCAATCGTCGCAGATCAGACAATCTTAATTGGAAATTTTTAACTGAGGATTTTATTAGGGCATAATGACTGCCAGCTTAGGTCCACGAAAGACTTTATTTTCGAGCAAGGAACTCGGCTCAAGGCTTGTTTATCAATTGCTTGAGACGTGTGGGGCGAACTCTTCGATATTATTTGACCCGATAGCATTTGACTCAGTTGAGAAATGATATTCCGTGGGATTTGCAGATTGCATTTGGAAATATTATCAAACAATAGTCGCTCAAGAGCCTGAAATTCGTAGTCACGCATTGCCCCTTTACATTTGGCCTCCCAATCGATTGACCAACTGCAATTGTAGGGACCAATGCCAGTAAGTTCTGGACTTGGTACGACCCGGATGGTTCTGTTCAAAGTAGCCGGAACCACAACCCTGCTTCTGGCGAAGTTGGTGGGAACGCAGTGAATGAAACTCGAGGCATTGACGTACAACTCGGCAATTCGAAAGCGCAGTAAACCGACTTCATTCTCAAAGAAATGAGTTGAGCATGCTAATGTATTGCAAGCCTAATCGTATGATGTAAGCACCGATGATTAATATCACGGACAACCAGATAACTGTACTTACAATGGTGGCGATATTCGTAAGTGCATCTTTGGCTCGAGTTTGATACTCCGTCGCAAGATGATCTAGCGATTCCGTTTCAGTACCACTAAGTTCACCAATTTGTACCATCTCAACAAACTCGTTGGGTAACACTCGGGAGGCCAGAAACGCGTCTCCAAAAGACTGGCCGCTCTCAACGCTCGCGAGAGCACGAGGCATTCCGCTAATAAAATAGTGATTTCCCGTTGACAAAAAAGCTTGTTTTAGACTCCGCTTGGCCTCTACTCCCGCGTTCAGCAACATTGATAGAGACATGCTTAAACGCGAAAGCCCCAATGTTGTCAGCGCCGTGCCCAACATTGGAATTCGCTGCACAAGTGGCATCAGCCATTGGTGGCAATTGAACCAATTTTTCCATATGCCCCACGCAAGCAAACCTAACGTCCCAAAGACACTGCCGACATAACTCATGTAGATTACAAAGCCACGGACGCCGCTTAGCCCAGTCCCCGACGCATTGTAAGTTGAATTGGGCGAAAGAATACCTTGAATCAAGATCACAAGTCCAATGATGCCAACCGCTAAAACTAATTGCACCACCGGCATAGTAATCTTCTGGACGAAGTACGAACGAGTCTGTCTAAGCTGTTCGTAGTAGTTCGCCATGTATTCAAACATGCGGTCCATGCTGCCGCCCAATTCACTCGCATGAACCAATTGGATTAGCAGAGGCGGAAAATGTCTATTTTCCTGCACCATCGCTTTGGCCAAGGTTGAACCAGATCGCACACTCTCTAGCACGCGTTGCATAGCCTGACGATGCGATTGGTTTTGCAATCGAGTCTCATTCTCTAACAAACGAAGGATATCGACCCCCGATCGCAACCCAGTTCCCATTCGGCGACAAAACATGCCCAAAGCCTTGAGAGCCATCATAATAGCCGTGCAACCAACCTGAGATAAGAAACGTGAAGCGCGAAAAGCATGTAAGTACGACAAGAGGCCAATAAGAATACGTTCTTTCGCCCTAATCGAGCAGCAAAATAATTCCCCTTCGATCTTGTCCAGTTACATTGCTCGAAGGCATCTAGCTATTATTATAATGCCGTTCTGAGATGATGTTTACAGTTTAGTGCAGATCTCTGGCATCTTAGTACAGATCTCCGGTATCGCGAAACCACCAAACTACCTTCTTCAACATTTTAGAGACTTTCCAATGCACAACGGTTTTTTACATCACCAAAGATTCTTGAGGTTGGCACTCTTTCTTTTTGGCTGTAGCTTGCCGTTTAGCCTTGCCATCAGCCAAGACAACCAAGTGCAGAAGCGGATCGTATTCCTTGCGGGTCGTCCGAGCCACGGCTACGGTGCTCACGAACATCTGGCTGGTTGTAGATTGTTGGCAGCGGCAATTACATCAAGTCGTCCTGACATTCGCTGCGACGTCTACTCAAATGGCTGGCCAGAGGATGATGCAGTCCTCGAAGGGTCTCACGCGATCGTCATGTATTGTGACGGTGGGGCCCGCCATCCGGCACTTGAACACCTAGAAGCACTGGGTAAACACATTCAGCGCGGAGTAGGATTTGTTTGTTTGCATTACGGTGTTGAAGTTCCCAAAGAAACGGGCGGCCCAGAGTTCCTGAAGTGGCTGGGAGGATACTTTGAAACCGATTGGTCGGTAAACCCACACTGGACGGCTGATTATCAAACGCTTCCAGACCATCCAATTACACATGGCGTCCAGCCGTTTGCCGCTAACGATGAATGGTATTTTCATATGCGATTTCCCAGTGACATGGCTGGCGTAACACCTATCCTATCGGCTGTACCAACTCCAGATACCATGCGACGTCCTGACGGTCCGCACAGCGGAAATCCAACTGTTCGTAAGGAAGTCGAACAAGGCTTTCCACAGCACATGGCCTGGGCCTTCAATCGAAATGATGGTGGTCGATCTTTCGGTTTTACTGGGGGACACTATCATTGGAACTGGGGGCGTGAGGATATTCTCAAGTTAGTCTGCAATGCGATCGTCTGGACCGCAGGCGCCGAGATCCCGAATGATGGACTGAAAGTAATTAGCCCAGCCATGCCGCAGTTGGAATCCGGTCAGGACGAGACAACACCGGCCAACTTTGATGCGGAAAAAATCCGCGCTGACTTCAAGCTCTCCCAGAATCTTGAGTTGTCGTCACCTATTGCCGAAAATAGCGTCGTTTCAGAAAGAAACTCAGGCCAGCAGGGCCGGCGTACACGAGCTGGGCGTGCCAATAGACAACCAATTGCATCTGTGGCCGAACCAATTGCACCACGCAAGCTTTTTGAAAGCCCGATGATGACGACGCGCTCATCTCCGGCTCATCGATTGCCCGCAAAAGTTGACGTGCGGGGAGTCCAAAAACTCTTCCTTGTCGTTACCGATGGTGGTGACGGCTTTGGCTGTGATTGGGCCGCATGGCTGAACCCCAAGCTAACCGGTGCCAACGGGCAAGCGATGTCGCTCCTAAAGCTTGACTGGAAAAAAGCCCATGCGGACTGGGGACGAGTACAAAAGGGACAGAATCCAGGCGGTGGGCCGGTTTCCGTATTGGGGGAGGTATTCGATGACGCCATTGGCACGCATGCCAATAGCGTCATCGAATACGAATTGCCCACTGGCTTTGAGACTCTGACCTTTAGTTGCGCTTTAGACGACGGAGGTACTTCGCAAAATGGAGGCTCGTCAACTAGTTTAGCGTTTGCAGTCTATGCAGATGCCGCCCCAACAATTTCGAACAATGGAGTTTCCAATTCCAGCGCTTCTCATGCCCCACAGGATGCCTTGAAAGGCATCACCATTGCTCCAGGACTTGAGGCCACTCTCACGGCCTCCGAACCGCAATTACTTTCGCTGACCAATTTGGACATCGACCATCGTGGGCGGATTTGGGTATGTGAAGTCGTTAACTACCGCCGCCATAACGGCGAACGACCTGAAGGAGATCGCATCCTAATTTTAGAGGATACCGACCACGATGGAGTAGCAGATACTTCGAAAGTCTACTTTCAGGGTCGCGACATTGATTCCGCGATGGGAATTTGCGTTCTGGGAAATCACGTAATTGTTTCAGCCTCTCCCAACGTATGGATCTTTACTGACGAAGACGGAGATGACAAACCAGATAAACAAGAATTGCTGTTTAGCCAAACAGGTCAACCTCAGCACGACCATTCGGCTCATAGTTTTATGTTCGGACCGGACGGGAAATTGTACTGGAATTTTGGCAATACTGGAAAAGAAGTACATGATGCCCATGGAGATTTAGTTGTAGATATTCATGGACACGAAGTTGTCGACAACGGCAAGCCCTATTTCGGAGGCATGGTTTTTCGTTGCAATACAGATGGTACCGAGTTCGAGGTTTTGGGTCATAACTTTCGAAATAACTACGAACTAGCGGTGGATTCGTTTGGCACGCTTTGGCAGTCAGATAACGACGATGATGGCAATCGGGCGACTCGCATCAACTTTGTCATGGAGTATGGCAACTACGGCTATTTGGATGAAAGAACTGGCGCAGGGTGGAGAACATGGAGAACGAACCTGGAGTCCGACATTCCGTCACAACATTGGCACCTCAACGATCCTGGAGTCGTCCCTACTCTATTGATTACCGGTGCGGGCTCCCCGACTGGCATTACCGTCTACGAAGGAGACCTTCTTCCCGAAGTTTACCGCAATCAAGTAATTCATTGTGACGCTGGCCCCAACGTGGTACGTGCCTATCCGGTCAGCGAATATGGCGCAGGATACTCAGCAACGATCGAAAACGTGATGACCGGGGAGCGAGATCCATGGTTTCGCCCGGCAGATGTTTGCGTTGCTCCCGACGGAAGCCTATTTGTTACTGATTGGTACGACCCTGGCGTTGGGGGGCATGGTATGGGCGATACCGATCGAGGCAGACTATTTCGCTTGGCGCCCCCTGGCAACCAGTATCGCATACCTGAATTTGACTTTAAGTCACCGCTAGGAGCAGTTGCTGCGCTACGCAGTCCGAATCAGGCGACCCGTTTTATGGCTTGGCAATCCTTGGCAAAGATGGCTAACAGCGCCACTCCGGCTCTGGAGATGGCAGCAACCGATCCTAATCCTCGAATCCGCTCCCGCGCGTTGTGGGCACTTGGAAAACTGACAGATGTCGGTCCTTTAGCCGTAGCGACCGCTCTGGCCGACCAAGATGCAAATGTCCGATCCATGGGAATCCGACTGGCACGGCAACTCCATCTATCTCCTAGCGAATACGCCGTAAAGGTATTGGGGGACAGTTCGGCTGTCGTGCGAAGAGAACTTCTATTAGCTTTGCGTTACAACGAATCCAACTCGATGCCAGGCTGGTGGGCCACTTTGGCTTCCAAGTACGATGGCGCTGATCGCTGGTATCTCGAAGCTCTGGGGATTGCAGCAGAACTTCGATGGGAAGAATGCTTAACCGAACTCGAGCAACGTGCACCTGACTTCTTAGCATCTGCTGCGGGAAGAGATATCGTTTGGCGCAGTCGAACGAAGCGGTCTGCACTCCGTTTGATTTCCTACGCCATGGATATAACTGTACCCGAAAGCAACATCTCTAGATGGCTGCGAAGTCTGGATTTCCAACCATCGGAAGCGGTTGCTGATGCATTGCAGAGAGTCTTACAACCAGATGCATGGACATCACAAATACAACCAGACGGATACCGCCGAGATCGTCTCATCACAGAGGCCCTCTTACGGCTCGACAAATCGGCTATCGCCGATCGACCTGACCTGGCTGAAGCCGTAAAGCGATATCTCTCTACCGTCGACCCGGTCGAGGAACTGCGCGTGCTCTCTGCAATCTCGCTAAGCGATTTACCAAAACGTTTGTTGCGAATTGCCATGCTGGGTGGCGTCAATACTTCGAGTGTCAAAGCGACGGAAATGTTACTCGAACGCGAGCAAATAGAACTGCTGTTTAATGAACTCGGTTCAGATGCCGGATCCGACCACGCGCCCATCTTGCAGCTGATTGCACAATGTGCTCCAAAGTATGCAATTCCCGTTCTAAGCAACCTAATGAAAAATGAAAGTGTTTCTGCGGAAACTAGACTAGAAGCCGCCAAAGGCCTAGCCTCTACCGATGCTGGCGGCAAAGAGTTACTCTCCTGGGCTCAAGACGGGCGAATTCCCGCTGAAGTTCGGTTTGTCATTGGATCCCAATTAAGCACACACCGTAATCGGGAAATCCGTGATGCTGCTGCGCAGTTCTTCCCAGCGATAAAAACTGCGGCCAAAGACAATTTGCCTCCTATATCGGCTTTGGTAGCTCGAGAAGGTGACGCCACGGCGGGTCAAAACATCTTCCGTACTACCGGCACATGCGCCAACTGCCACGTATTGAACAATCAAGGCAAAAACGTCGGCCCCGACCTGTCTGAAATCGGTGACAAATTATCTAAAGAGGCGCTGTATGTTTCGATATTGGATCCATCCGCAGCAATCAGCCACAATTTCGAAACTTACTCGATTGTCACTTCGTCAGGTCAGGTCTGGACCGGTCTGCTGGTTTCTAAAACAGATCAGGAAATAATCGTCAAGGATTCACAGGGTATCGAGCGCAGTGTGCAGACGAGCGAAGTTGACGCGTTTAAGAAACAGGAACAATCCTTGATGCCCGACAATCTGGTCAATGCTTTGCAGACACAGGACTTGGTCAATGTCGTCGAGTACCTGACGACTTTGCGAAAATCTCCATAGTAATATGAGAGTATGGAGTATTCCAAAACGAGTAGATTCACTTTTTTCGTGAGCCCAACAACGGTCACCGTCGAGAAAGGCTAGCTATGTTGCCAAGAGAAACTTTTTTTCTTCGCTTTACATAAGCTGAAAAATTTTGCAAAATGCTCCCGCTCTACTTTTGAATCAATGCAAGCTCATCAATCGAGATCAGTAGGTTGTGATAAGAAGATGCCTTGACCAGATTTTTTTGATCCAACGGTACTTCAAAAACAGCTAGCGCTTGATCTTGCTTTTCCATAGCTCTAATAGTGAACACACACGGATGTTGCGCCTTTCGATTAACGAATTGTCGACGTTTCGTTGGTCCTTTGAAGAAGATGTACTCCATTATCACCAATCGGGCTTTGAGGCCATTGGGGTGTGGTTACCGAAACTCTCCGAATACGGAGAGGAAAAAGGGGCCGAATTAATACGAGAACATGGCCTCAAAATATCCTCATTGCAGTGGGCCGGTGGCTTTACCGGTAGTGATGGCCGGAGCTTCCGTCAAAGTATGCACGACTCTTTGGATACGATTCAACTGGCCGCAGATCTTGGTGCCGAAACCGTCGTAGTCATTGCTGGAGGTCGTGGCGGACATACCAGAAATCATGCCAGTCGTATCTTGCGGCTCGCCTTACGCGAACTGTCGGAAGCTGCTCAGGCAGTGGGTGTCGAACTGGCGTTAGAGCCAATGCATATCGGATGCTCATTGGAATGGTCATTCCTCAATACCATTCCTCAGTGCTTAGATATCATTGCCAACATAGCCAGACCAAATCTCGGAATCGTCTTTGATTGTTATCACTTGGCCCAAGACCCGAGCATTCTCTCCTGGTTGGATTCCATAGTTCCCTACGTCAAATTGGTTCAGCTGGGTGATGCCAAACATTCCCCAGTTGGCCAGCAGAACCGTTGCTTACTTGGCGAAGGCCATATTCCGCTCTCTAGCATCGTGCATACTTTTCAATCGCATGGCTACAATGGCTTTTATGAGTTGGAACTAATTGGTCAAGAGGTAGAGAATCTGAAATACGAGCAAATCTTGGGACATACCAAGAAAGTGGCAGCTCTGTGGCAAACCGCAGTTACTGGCAGTAAGAACTGACAGGGGTTGCAGTTTGGGGGGGGTAACTATCACGGCAGCCAGCCTCTTGCGGCCTGCCAATCAAAATGCAAACTGTTTCTCTATTCACTTGACACAATTTGAATCTGCTGATAATTTTCTTGTCCTGCTCTGGGGAGGCGAATTGCCTCCCGGTGGCAATTTTGGGGGATTAGCTCAGTTGGGAGAGCGCTACAATGGCATTGTAGAGGTCATCGGTTCAAGTCCGTTATCCTCCACCTTAGAAAACCCTGTAATTCCCAACGAATTATGGGGTTTTTTCGTTTCTGTAGCCGATTTGCTAACCGTCCCGATTTGGTCAGTAATGGAGTTTTTTTGACCCTTATTGACTGTAGCTGGTGCAACGGTTGGCGGGCTATTTGTTAGAACCCTCAAGGACTCAACAGCTCCAGCAGTATCCAGCAATCTCGCATCCACATAGGTTCCCATCGTCAACTCAATTCGGCTATGCCGCATCAACCCTTGGGCTACTCTTGGAGCAACTCCGGCATTGGATAGGTGAGTTCCAAATGAGTGACGTAATGCATGAACGTGAATCACACCCCCACTTTCGTCCCGTTTGGCTATTCCCGCCGCTTGCAAATCCCGATTCATGATACGAAGTAGTCCATCAGGCACCTGGAACACTTCCGATTTGGGCTCCGTGAGCATGAATCTCATGGTAGTGGATAAATTCACTACGTTCCGAAACCTCGCCGAGAAATTGTTCTATCGACTGCATTTGATAGTCGTGGTTCGCTCCGTGAACTAAGATGTCTCTGTGTTAAATTGTTCGGAACCTTTGCCACAAAAATTTTCCGATTTCAACTAACCGTGCTAGACATATAACACAGCTGATAAATCGACTTACTCAAAACACAAAGCCCGTTGGTTCGCGGAGCGAACCACGACTATCCAAGCAGAAGGGCGAAACCTGCCCGAAAGGC
>JAGQOY010000135.1 GCA_020427005.1 Planctomycetales bacterium | reverse complement strand
GGATTCATATCGCTGGGTGGAATCGCTGTGCGCAATGGCATTCTGCTAGTCACGCACTATTTTCAGCTGATGAAATCGGAAGGAGAGCAATTCTCTACCGAAATGATTATGCGCGGGAGCTTAGAGCGTTTGGCGCCGGTGCTGATGACTGCCCTGACCGCTGGGATTGGACTAATTCCTTTGGTAGTAGGGGGGCAGGAACCTGGTCGCGAAATTCTTTACCCGGTAGCGACGGTAATACTTGGCGGTCTGATTACCTCAACGTTTTGCGAATTTCTGATTCACCCAGGCTTGTTTTGGAAATTCAGCGGGCATGATGCCATGCGTTTAGCGAAAGTCGAAAGCATTTCTGCTCTAAATGGAGAACTACTATGATGCGAGTTTACATTGGCTTGGGAATCGTATTTCTGATCGTAGGATGTACTGAGGGCAACCGCTCTAGCGAAGGATATGAAGCATCTAGCCAATCCGATGCTGAGCATGGAATGGAACATGGCGCAGATCCACACTCACACGCCAGCGAAGGGCATGGGCATGGGGTAGGTCCACATCAGGGCACGATTGTCGATTGGGGTGGGGGCGTTTATCACGTTGAGTTTACGGTAGACCACGAGCTCAAAGAAGCAACTGTGTTTGTATTTGGTAAAGATGAAAAAACGCCGTCTCCCATTGAAGCTGCTTCGATCGAATTAAGTATTAGGAATCCGGAATTGCAGCTGACGCTGCCGGCCGCTCCTCAAGACGGAGATCCAGAGGGTAAAGCGTCTCGCTTCGCGGGTTCTCACGAAAGTTTGGGGATTGTCCAAGAGTTTTCTGGGACAATTACCGGTGTAGTGGCTGGCACTCCTTACTCAGGTGATTTTGTCGAGGAACCTCACTTGGGACACGACCACTGAACGAGTGTTATTCAACCGTAAGTCGTTTCGAGCATTTCAAGTCGATTTGCACTACACTTTGTCCCAGTGGCCACTGGTAGGTGAAAAAAGACACGTCTTGCTGAACGCCGTTTGTCCTAACATTACCGTCCGAAAGTTTCGCGAGTATGGCGAGCGTTGAGAGCGGATATTGCGCTCTCATTATCAACCACTTTTGACTCGATAGAAATTGTAGAAAGGCCGGTTTCAAGGACAAGTCAAACTAGTATCAGAGCCAATGCGTTCCAGTGAATGGAGCATCGCATTCAGGGGCAAGAGTTCGGGGATGGTAGCCTCGCCCAAAACAAGTTAAACGACTAATTGAGTCTCAACACGGCCATCTTTTCACGGCAACTTCAGACCCCTTGTAGTTCTTGTGAAAATGCCAGACTTTTTCCGAACACGTCGAATCCTATAGCTCGTTACGATCGTATCGCTTGCAGCGGAGCATCTTCGTGAAGCAGAGTTGTGCAGTGCAATTGCTCTGAGAAGAATCAAGAAGTGGATTGTCATCGATCAGGATGAGGGTTGCCTAAATAGAATTCGCCAGAAATACCGATTGGCTGAGCTTGAGACGGTCCATGGATCAGTAGCCGACCTATTAAGAAACAGAATTGATCTTGGTCCAATCGATTGCTTTTACTCAGCCGGTCTGTTCGATTACTTGAGCCAGCGACTAGCTTCCCGAACGGTTGCCAAAATGTTCGATTACCTAAGGCCTGGAGGGTTACTGGTTATTAGCAATTTTGCAGCCGATTCTTCGGGTAGAGACTTCATGCATGCTTTTATGGATTGGAATCTAATCTACAGAGACGAACGCGAAATGCGGCAGTTAACTGAATTGGTTCCCAAAAATCACTTCGAAGAACTGCGAGTTTGGCGAGACGAGCTGAAAAACATCATCTACTTGAGCCTACGAAAAAAGACGAGTATCCAATCCGGCTAGCAGGGCACTTTGCATTCCACTTTTATGAAGCATTTTTTCTTAATGGCATGCAATGTCACGGACTTGAAACATGGCATTGCTTCACTGCCTAGTTATTGACGGTCCAGACAAATCCTGTATATCCTGGTCATTCTTGTGTTGTCTGGAATAATGCGCCAACAGAAAATTGATTCGCCGATTCGCAATTAATTATCAATGAAATCCGTGTAGGAATTCCATGGGACTTGGCAAATACTTATCTGTGCTGCCGTCAGTTGTCTTGGCACTTTTGCCACGACTTGCCTGTCCCTGCCAATTTCCGGCTTATACCAGTCTTTTGGGTTCCATGGGGCTGACTTTTCTCTTAAATACGACTTACCTATTGCCCCTTACAGCGGCCTGTTTGACATTTGCGGTAGGTGGTCTAGCAGTAGGAGCTAAACGCCGACAGGGGCTTCTCCCATTTTGGCTTGGAGCTACTGCTGCCGTCACACTAATGGTTGGCAAATTTGTATTTCCAAACTCGGGGCTCGTCTACGCATCCATTGGCATACTTTTGTTAGCCTCATTTTGGAATTCATGGCCCGGAAAGCAACGTCCCAAGATTCGGTTCAATGCTGATGGAGAAATCGAACTAAATGGCGATTAAGCGATGACTCACAAAGAGCCAGAAGTTTGTTCACTTTTTGCTGTGGAAGGTATTGCCAATTGAACCAATACGGGTGGCCGTCGTCGCTCTGCAAATGACAAGGCTGCAGTCGGGCAAGCCTCAATGCACTCGGCAGCCACTTTCGTGAGCGCTTCATCCATTACACCATCGAAGGGAACCGTCAACAAGACATCAAAACCCCTACCTACGAACGTTAGGCCAAGAGGTTCTTGCGCCTGTTGAGCGATTTTGATGCAAAGTTCGCACTTAATACATTTGCCAGGTTCAAACAAAACCGACGATTCGCGTCCAATAACTTCATAAGGCCGACGTTCTCGAGGGAAGCGATTGGGGTTAGCCCCGTAGTACTCGGACCAGCGTTCCAATCGACAGTTGCCGTGCGAGGAGCACGTGCAATCGAAACATCGATCCGATTGCTCCGCTGCTTCATGCTGATCGTAGTTGGCACCGTGTTCGGGAACGGTGCGCGTGGCGGTTATGGAACCAGCTAGAAATTCACGTATTTCACCCGATTCCACGCGACCTATGCGAGAAGAAAACTCATACCCGAGACTCAGTTTTCTTTCCCCAGCAAGAAACTGGTTGATGATATAGGCGGCTTCTTTGCCATCGGCAGTGCTCCGAACAACCATTCCGCTACCGCGCAAAGAATTGCCGATGGCGAAGACACCTCGACGATTGGTCGAATAGGTTTCCGAATCGACGTCAATTCCTTTGCGTGAGGCCCGAATTCCCAGTTGTTCAACCGCCTCCGGGGGCGTCTTACCAATAGCTAGAACAACCGCATCGAATTCATTACAAAGTGCATCCAATTGGTGTTTTTCGGAAATAGGCTGGTTCATTCGCAGGCCGACACCTAAGCGAACGATTTGATGAATCTCTGCATCTAGCACGTCTCGCGGCAGATCTTCTTCACTTTCCTCAGTACGAAGACGCCCACCGAGCAATTCATTCTTTTCAATAAAGGTACACGCGTGTCCAGCGCGGCGCAGATAATACACCGCTGCCAAACCCGATGGCCCAGATCCAACGACAGCTACATGCTTTCCGCTATCTGGCTTGCAGGGGGGCAAGTAGGGAGATTCGCTGGCTAAATCGACGTCGGCAACGTAGCGTTTTAGATCGCATATAGCTACCGGGCCATCCGCGTCCTTACGTCGACAACCCTTCTCGCAAGGTTTTGGGCAAACTCGACCGAGGACAGCTGGCAGAGCTATATCTTCCTTGACCGTTATAATAGCATCCCGCAAATGTTCGTCGCTTATTTGCTGCAACATGAGGGGAATATCCATGTGAGCAGGGCAAGCAAAGTCACAGGGAGCTCGGCAGTCGCCAACATGTTCACTTAGAAGCAACTCAAGGGCCGTTCGACGAACATCGTTGATTTCCTCAGTTTCGTTGTCAATGTCCATGCCCTCAACGACCTTGGTTCCGCAGGCCGATATCAATCTACCCGTTCTCCGGTCCTTGACGGTACAAACTTGGCATGAGTTTGATGCCTCATAGCCTTTCAGATAACAGAGCGTTGGTATTTCAACACCGAGAGCTGCGGCCGCATCGATGATGTTAGATCCTGGTGGGACATCCACTTCGCGACTATCAATTTTGACCTTCACCACTTCCGTCTCTCCCATTCGCGTTTACGCAATGTTTCAATTATACCTTCACGGCCTTGGGTTTTGAATTTGATTTTGGATCGGATGCAATGAACACGGCATCCTCGGGGCAAACTTGATAGCAAGTATCACATCGGGTACAGATATCCAGATCAATGGTATGGATCTGATACGGCGTCATCGGGATGGCATCGACTGGGCAATGCTGCGCACAAAGGGTACAGCCGATGCATTTGTCATTGATTCGATAGTCGATCAGCTTGAGGCACTTGCCTGCTGGACAGTACCCATCGATATGGGCTTCGTATTCTTCACGAAAGTACTTTAGAGTTGATAGTACTGGGTTGGGGGCAGTCTTTCCGAGACCACACATGCTCCCTGCGCCAACGGATTTGGAAAGCAGTTCCAAATTCGCCAGATCCTCTTTTTTGCCTTGCCCATTGCACAATCGTTCCAAAATATCCAACAACCGTTTGGTTCCAACTCGGCAGAATGTGCATTTGCCACAAGATTGATCTTGGGTAAATTTCAAGAAGTAATGAGCAATGTCGACCATGCAGTCTTTGTCATCCAGCACCACTAAACCGCCACTTCCCATGATGGATCCGACCGCAGAAAGCGATTCGTAATCTATTTGGGTATCAGCTAATGATGCTGGAACACATCCACCCGACGGACCGCCAATTTGCACGGCTTTAAAAGTACGGCCAGGCTCGACGCCACCGCCAATTTCTTCAACGATTTGTCGAATAGTAACACCCATAGGAACTTCGATTAGCCCACCGTGCCGCACCTTTCCTGCCAAGGCAAATACTTTGGTTCCCTTGCTGGTTGCGGTTCCATACTTGGCGAGCTCTTTGCCACCGTTTTGTAGAATCCACGGCACGGTACAAAAGGTTTCGACGTTGTTAATCAGGGTGGGCTTTTCCCACAGCCCGCTTTCGGCCGGGAACGGAGGTCTCAAACGAGGCGTGCCCCGATTGCCTTCTATAGAATGAATTAAAGCAGTTTCTTCGCCGCAGATGAACGCACCTGCGCCTTCACGGATTTCCATCCGCAGGGGGTAGGGACAACCTAGCACCGTATCACCAAGTACCCCTTTTTCACGACAAATCTCTAGAGCCTGTCGTACGCGTTTGACTGCCAGCGGGTATTCTGCGCGAATGTAAAAAATGCATTCGTGCGATTCAACTGCCCGAGCCGCAATGGCCATGCCCTCGATAACTCGAAAAGGAATGGACTCCAGTAACACGCGATCCATGAATGCACCGGGGTCGCCTTCGTCTCCGTTACAAATTACATACTTGGTATCGTTCTGGTAACTACGTACGGCACGCCATTTGATATGCGTGGGGAATCCGGCGCCGCCTCGTCCACGCAGTCCACTGACTTCTATTTCTTTTAGGATTTGCTCAGGATCAATTGTCGTCAAACATTCCTTCAAGGCCTTGAATCCTCCATGCTTGACGTATTCATCAAAGTCTAGTGGATCAACAATATCTAGCAGGTCCATCGTCAAGTGTTTTTGTGGACCAATGAATGATTTCATGGCGCCGTCGCGGGCGTCACTATGTTTCTCTAGCAAATCATGCTCTTCATCCGAGTGCCACCAATCCAATAGACGCGATGCAGCGAAGCGAAGCGGCTTGAGTCCACCGCGTGGGCGGAAGTGTTTAAGTACAATGCGTTGCACCATTTCGGGCTTAACGTTGGTATAGATCTGCGTGTCCCCGTTAGGAGCTACCAGCTCTATCAAGGGTGTTTTGTGGCAGATCCCGGTGCAGCCGACCTGTTTTACACAAGCATCCCCACCAGTAGCTTCCAAAGCATTGCACAAGGCGTCATGGACTCTGTCGCTACCCATAGCCAAACAGCACGACCCTAATCCGATGCGAACTTCCGTTGTATTGTGCCCTCGAATTTGAGTGATGGGACGATGAACAGCGGATCTTTTAGCGAATTTTGCCTGATCGAATTCGTTGATTATTCGCGGTGCCGTTTGAACCGTTACGTGTCCAAAAGTAGCATCGTCCACGAGGACAACAGGCCCGAGCGTGCAGCACCCAACGCAAGCCACTTGTTGTACCGTGAATTTCCCGTCCGCGTCCGTGTCCTCATGAGGGGCAATGCTGAGCTCCTGTCTTAGTGCATCGTCAACCAGGTTTGCACCCTTGACGTGACAGGCAGTCCCAGTACATACACTCACCATATGTTTACCAACAGGTTTATGACGAAAGTGGTCATAAAAAGTGGAAACTCCTGTGATCGAGCCAGGGGTAATGTCAGTCAGCTCACACACTCGCTCCAATGCTTCTTGTGGCAAGTAGCGATACACGCCTTGGACAGCCTGCAGTATCGGAATTACTGCGTCCGGCCCGCGTCCGACTTCCTGAACGATGCGATCAACCGGTGTCAGGTCAATTTCTGCAGTTTTTGTAATCATTCGACGGCTGCCAAAAGGTCAACTGACTGTTTAATAAGATGCCAATACGATTAATAACTAGCTCAAACATGAAAGGTTTGGGTGACTGCCAATCACCTGTACTCGTGCCCTAATCGCATCCGCTTCCAAACAAGAATTCATTGGATAGCTGGAGAAATGAACACCTGTTAGCTAGATTCGCTTTCAGTTTTTCCAATGCAAAACAGGTGCTCAACACCCCTTATGATAATCCGCCCATCCTGAAAGGCCGGGCAGGTCACACAATCTTCACCCAATTCGGCTTCGCCGACTCGTTGGCACTCGTCTGCCGTTGGCATATAGATGGACGCTGAGCCGTCGCGACCGAATAAATAAACATGATCTCCAACGAGACTGGGAGAAGAAATAAAGTCTGCCCCCAGATCTTCCTCCCATATCGGGTCACCACCATCTTTCTTATCGAAGCAAAAGAGCGCGCCATAGGATGCTACGGTCATCACAAAGTCTTTTGAAACCAAAGGGCTGCAGGTGTCGGGCAGACCGTCTTCGACCGTCCAAACAACGTGAGTGTCCGTAACATCGCCGGTTCCGTCACAGCGAATGGCTGCCAAAACGGCCGTGTCATTACATACATAAACCACGTCATCCGAGTATACGGGAGATGGTCCAACTTCTGCACGTTCCAGGCAATTTACTCGCCAGATCTCTTTCCCATCCTTGGGAGAATAAGCGATGACCCAGGGATCACAACAGGTGATAATCTGGGCTGATTCGTTCGAAGTGGTCACTATAGGTGATGACCAAGATGCTGGCGTTGACCTCACCGTTTCCCAATTTGGATTGCCTGTAGCTCCATCAAAGGACATCAATTTGGACAGTTCATCGTCTGGAGTGCCATGGTCATACTGCACAATTACGGCGCCTTGGTGAGTCACCAAAGAAGATGCGTGTCCGTAACTATTGCGCTGTGGTATGCCCAAAGATTGTCGCCATCGTTCTTTTCCCTGAAAGTCAACGGCTACCAACAGGCCATCACCGAACATGGCGAATACCAAACGGCCATCAGTTGCCATGGTTGGAGCGGCGTAGCCTGTATCGTCAGTTGTTTTTACTTCCGCAACAACTACCAGGGGATCGGGTTTAATGTCAGCCCGCCACTGGATGTCTCCAGTGAGCGCATCGAAACAAAACACAGCGCGTTCCTTGTCGGTGGCTCCAGACAAGAATACGTGATCTCGCCATACGATGGGAGAATTCACACCGGGCAGCGGCACAGGTGCCTTCCAAAGGATACCATCGCCCGAGGATCCATCCCACGTTGTGGGAATTGACGCGTGCATTGAGATGCCCGTGCCCTGAGGGCCACGAAAATTGGGCCAACTATGTTGCCATTCCTCTGGAGTTGGCAAATCGGGTAAGGCCAACGCTTCCTCGATTTTGGCATCCTCAAGCGTTTGGTTGGAGGTTGCGTTGAGACTGGCGAGCTCTTCGATCGAAGTTGGTAGAGAACTCTTGTAAGTAGCATTCATCGCCCAAGAGGTACCAATTAAGGCAACGATCAATAATACAACCGCTCGCAAACCTGTATGACTCAAGAGCTCATCCGAATCAGGGCCGGGCAGTTTTGGTTTCGGTTTCGGGAGTTTACGCCGAAGTATGGTTGCCCATTTTCCAAAGATTAGAGTAAGAACTATACCGCCAATCAGTAGGTAAGAACCAATAACTGTAAAATGCTGCTCACGGAAATACTCTTGCCTGAGTGCCAAATCCATGACTTGGATTTGTTGTCGAAGTTCAACGTTGTTGGGTTCTTCAACGAATTGCTTTCTAAGCTCCACGAACTGGGAAGCTTCCATGGGTACTTTATTCAAGCGGCTAGCACCATCTACCAAAAGCAATATCAAGACAAGCACGGAAAATACGCCTGCCACGATCGCTGTATGTAGTATGGAACGGAAAGTTATCAGTGAGTTCATCAAGACTTGCGAACCGCGCTAAGTGGAACAAGTGTTTTTCCGTCGGGCAATACTTCGGAAATATCCGTAATCAGTCCAAGTCTGACCTTCTCGACTGGGCAATACCAGTAGCAACGACCACACGATACGCAACCAGCCCTGTCTGCTTGGTAGTCATCTCGCTGTCGCCGGGCCGATATATGAATCAACTTGAACCCAACAACAATCCCAATCCAAACTCCAAGCAATCCACCAAGATAAGTGAATTCACCGCGACGCGAAATTGCCGACGCATACAATTCTTCAAGGGCCATTCCGGAGCCTCGAAATGCGTCGCTGGCATCAGTCGACTCCGTCGCCTCTCCGGTCTCTTCCAATCGTACTTGTTCTGCCAACCTAGATTCTGGGTGCCACATAGCAAGTGGTACGGCCAGTGTTGATCCGACCCACCAGAATGAAGCGATGACGACTGGTGCAGCAAAGACAGCTAAAGCGAACTGCCGCTTGCCTCGTTTGCGACTCTCCGGTGTTTGTTTGACTGTCGGTGGATGGATTGCTCCATATGGGCAGACGTCCTCGCAAAGCTGGCAGTTGACGCAAGTATCTCCAGGAATGCTAAGCCGCCATTTTGAGAAACAGGATAGCAGACGCAGAATCGCGCCATAGGGGCACAGGTACCGGCAGTAAGGACGACCAACAACGAGTCCAATGGCCAGGATGCTGCCACCGAAAACGAGCATGTCCGTGTTTCCGCCAAGTCGGAAAAATGGGATAAACGGATCCCAACGACAAACGATAAAGCCGGTCTTGGTCGCAGCAAAGATCACGGCTGCTCCCAAATAAACATAGGCCAGTAATCCAAGTGAATGATCTAACCAACGAGGCACAGCAACGGTGCGAACCGCAATCAGCTCCTGCATGGCTCCTAATGGGCATACCGAGGCGCAGAAGGTGCGTCCAAAAAACAGTGTAAAGATCAATGGAAGAATAAAGAAAGCAACTGCGGTTACGGGCACTACATAGCTGGGATCAGCAATTGCCAAAGCCACATTTTGCGTAGCACCAACAGGGCAAACACAGCCTTGCCGCCAAAAACCAAACCACAACAGACATGCAATCGTCAGCGCCAACTGGCTCTTACGAGATCGTGATACCAAAGTGAAATAGGATGCTAAGCAAAGGGCAACTAAAAGAATCGCGATGTCCCAAACAGCTGGAACTTCGCCTTCAGTATGAGGTACTGAGGCCGTCGGTATCGGATGGTTCGCAAATTCAGGTACCGGAAACATCAAGTCCGGAACCCCCTCAGCCGATACCATCCCGATTGGCATGGCAACCAGGACCAATGCGAGGCATGATCGAAATAAGTTATTCACTCGACTGAACCTGATCAATTAATAACTGGGCCGCTGTATCCTTCTTTCCTGCTTTTTGCCGAATGACTCCTTCGGCAACGCGTTTTAATCGATAAGGCTTTTCCGAGGTAGGATTCACAAATGCGTCGCTTGGGCAGGCAATAGCGATGGCACATTCATTGCAATTGACACACCGATCGTGCATCACCTGCAGATAGAGAGAACCATTCATCAAAGCACAACCTTTGACGCACATCGCACATCCAATACACGCATTTGTGTCGATTGTGTATTCGTAAAAGTTTTGTCCCGCCTTTCCTTCCACGAATGTTCGAATAATGGCCTCCGTTGGACATAGGAGGTCCTCGGCGGCTGTATCTCGACTATCAAGTCCATCGAGGGTGTAATAGCCTGTACAGCGATTGCAGAACCCACACATGTCGAAACATTGGACACACTTCACTGCGGACTCATCTAGGACGCAATGTGTAGCGCAATTGCCACAACCAACACACTTGTCGGGATCGATTTGCCAACGAGTTTCTCCAGCTTGCCCTCGGCGTCCGGCTAAGAAACCACCCAGAACTCCGGCAGAAACAACACCTGCAACTCGGATTCCGTCTATCAAAAACTTTCGTCGATCTGCATCGTTTGCGTCGCTCATGACTCTGCCTCTCCAGAGGGTTTTCGTGCGAGCTCGGCCTTGGGTAGCTCGCACCGATTGAAGATGCCGCAGGATTGACAGGGCGACTGAAGTTGTACGCATCCGCCACTTACTGTGCGGTTAAGCAAGTTGAATGTAAGAACGGATAGACTACCGAGCGTCAAGTAGCGTCCACATCGGAGTAGCATGAGCCTACGATCATCGTTTGCTTGGTGTTCTTCTTCCATACCGCCCTCGTTCATAATCGCTGCGCTGCCTTTTAGTATCGAGCTCAAGCCTGCGAAAATATTGTAACAGAGTCGGCGAGGAAGTCTCAACAGATACTTCAGCAACTTAACACCAGAAAAATGTCGTTCCGAAAATCATGCCGCTGGTTGAGCAGTCGTTTCTTGTTTGGGAGTATAAACCCGAACTATGTTCCTTCGCGGATCCAGCACAAGTACTCGGCCCTGGCTATCGGCAGCCACATCAAAAACGGCCTTGGCTTGCACGTCGCGAGGGTCACCTAACTCGGATTCCGCCACGCCCAACATTTTAGGCGAGGCTATCACGCATTCGAACTCACCATAGGGGCTGTATAACTTGACTCGCGGAACACCCTTTTCAGAGGTTACGACTTGTCCGCTCGGTAAGACGGCGATGTGACTCGGATTGCAACAGCCGAAAAAATTCTCAATTTTGGTGCCTGGTTCGCCCCACCGCACTTCCATCTGCCCCTCATAGGTATAGATTTCCGTGCGTAGCATCCCTGGATTGACAACCTGCAGTAGCCCGTCGCTTCCGATTGCCAGATCAAAATAGGTATTCGGTACGTTGAATTCCTTTTGGCTACCTTCAGCACCTATTTTCCCAATCACGTTTCCTTGTTCATCGAAGCGTAAGACAACACGGTTACCGGCATCAGCCACAAAGACATCCTTTTCGGCAACGACGATCGATGCCAGGATGACGTCATCTCCAGGAACGGTCCAATTGGCGACCGAGCTACCATCGGCGTCTATCACTTGAACTTTGTTACCGACAGCGACATAGAGTCGGCCTGGCGACAGATGTTGGCTTCCGCCTACGGCTAAGCAGTTAGGAGGTGCTTCCATTCTTATTGTGTAGAGTTCTTTGCCGGCAGAGGAGTAGACTGCGATGGTGTCGCTACCAGCACAATATATCTTGTCGTCTGGTCCAACCGCGAGGGAGCGGAGTCCCTTTAGATTGGCCGAGATTTCGCTGGTCTGTTCATACTGTATCAACTCCGGTTCAACATCGTACAGGGCGGAAAAATCCATTGTAAAAACCGCATTACTACGTTCTGCAAACGGATCGCTTCTAACAACCACGTAGCTGGCCAAACCTACAGCGATAGCAACAAATCCTGTTACCAAAGTACCGCTATACTCTTTAAGCAAGTGCATTATGGAATACTCTCTGAAGTTCAATGCATTGCCCCGAGATCATCATGGGGCTGATAGGTCAACACATGCCAATCGCGTCATATCGCGGACAAGCAACCTACCTGAAGCTATTGCCAACGGTCCCCAAGCATCGTGGCCATCTGGGAAAATCGTGTGTTGGGCCAAACGCTTGTAACCTGTAGGTGAAGCTTCCGCCAAAGTCAATGTGCTATCATCATCAAGAATCAACAACAGATCATTCACAAACATGTAGGGTCCCAAGCCAAAACGATCGCTTCCGCTGTCCCAGATTTCGTTTCCTGCGGAATCAAGGCAAACCATCGACTTGGCACCAATCTTTCTGATTCCGTAGAGGTGTTCGTCACGAAAAATCGGAGTTTGTTGCTCAGAACTAAACTGCTTCGGAGCCAATTCGAACAAGGTTTGGGCTTCAATCTGGCCGTTGACCTCAGCTAACTGAAGCATTAACGCACCGGAACCATACCCGCGAGAAAGAAAAATCTTGCCGTCGGGTAATACGACGGGAGATGGTCCGGTGGCATTAATCTCTTTCCAGGTGGTCGATTCCCAGAGCACTTTACCATCTTCCGCACTTACGCCTACGACTCCGCCGCTGGCACAGTACACGTATGTTCGTTTGCCCTGGAAATCCATGGGAACGACCGAGACATGGGTCATATGCCATCCACGTGGATTCGGGGTCTTCCAAATCGTCTCGCCCGTTTTATAGTCGATCGCCATCAGTAGGGCCTCACGACCGCAAGGGGCTACGATCAATCGGTTCTGATCAACAAGAGGACATTGCCCTGTATACCATTCGGGTACCCTTGAACCGAAATCGTGTTCCAAATCCATAAACCATTTGGCTTCACCGGTTTCTGCATCCCAAGACGCCAGATGGCAGCGGGGACCCATGGTGATAACGTGCCCATCATATATTGCAGGCACAGTGCGCGTCATACCGTGGTGAAAGGCGATTACAACGGGGTAACTATTGCGCCAGATTTCTCTTCCATCATCCAGGGACAGGCAGCGAAGGGTATCCGCTTCCTTGTCTTTATCGTAGTCCATCAGATAGACTTTACCGTCACTAATGGCGACGCCAGCATAGCCGTCACCGACTTCAATTGACCATAAGACAGGTGGTCCTTCCGCGGGCCAAGATCTAGCCAAGGCTGGGCCCCCAACTAAGATCGAATCTCCATTGGCACCCAGAAAGCTTGGCCACTCACCTTCTAATTGAGATGCTTTCCCGTCACCCAGCTGCGGTTCGCCGGGTTCCGGGCGCACCGCATTGGCGGACTCATCGACCGTACCATCCCGACCAGAGATTCGCGGTTCGATATCTTTGGCTGGCCCGGCCGCAAGCCAAAAACCTAGGCAGACGACTCCGACTAGTGCTGTCACACCGGGTAAAATGATCTCAGAAAAAGCAAGCTTCACATCAAGTCCTAGTCAAAGATCGAAACCAGTTAACGTCACTTCGCAATACAATATAGATGAGTATCCGTACGAAGAAAGATTTGCCCGTCAGCAAACGCTGGCGTAGCATTCGTTTCTCCGCCCAAGTCATTTTTTGAGACCTCTTCAAATTTCTCCGGATTCGGCTTGAATACCATGGTCGTGCCCCGTTGGCTCAAAGCATAGATATGCCCGTCCGCCAGCACAAACGAAGCCCAGTGGTCCTTGGCGCGAACTTCCCAAAGACTGGTTCCAGTTTTGACATCCAGACACTCGATAGTTCCGGGACCGGAATTTGGACGGTAGATGTGACCGTCGAGCAATATACCAGTTCCGACACTGTTAGGATTTCGTTTGTCGACTCGCCAAAGCAAATTGGACTGTGTGATATCTCCCGAACCACCCAGCCGGAATGCTAGG
The DNA here is from genome assembly GCA_020427005.1 of Planctomycetales bacterium. Classification (GTDB taxonomy): domain Bacteria; phylum Planctomycetota; class Planctomycetia; order Pirellulales; family Pirellulaceae; genus Aureliella. Next base: position 5,068 of record JAGQOY010000135.1, on the reverse strand, counting down.
GACGGTCCTCGCAGATCGGCCATGGCGAAACAGATTCCTTCGCCTACCAATGGACTCGAGCTCACTGCGTCGTAACGGGAACCGTCCAAGCCGTTGCACCACCAAAGCAACTGTCCAGAATTAGGGTCGTAACCATTCACGCGGGTTTCCATGGCGCAAATAATCTGTTCTTTGCCATCAATCTGAGTAACAACCGGAGTACTCCAGGAACCGACGTCGTCAGCACCTTTGCTGCCAGAGTACTTCTCCTCGGTCTCCCACAGCGTTTTGCCAGTATTGAGGTCAATCGCTGTTAGAAAATTCCGAGCACCTGGTCCAGTTTGTAGCACAACCTTTCCGTTGTGAATAATGGGAGACGATCCATAGCCCCAAATGTGCTTGAAATCCCCCAAGTCACGAGACCATAATTCCTTACCCGACGAATCATAGCAGTATAAACCAGCAGAGCTGTGCCATACCACGACTCGGTCTGCGCTTGCAGCAGGTGTGGTACTGCCAAATGGGTTTTGCTTATGGGTTGGTTCTTCACCACATTCAACCGTTTGATTCCAGAGTAATGAACCGTCAGCCCGCGCAAAGCAAAGCAGGCTCCGCTTTCGACCATCCTCAGTTGCGCTGACCAAGAAAACTCGATCACCAGCAACGATCGGACTGCCTATGCCAGCGTGCGGCAAGGCGACTTTCCACTTTATGCTCTCTTCTGGGCCCCAGGCCGTCGGATAGCCCGTTCCCTCGGCAACTCCATTTCCGTTGGCGCCTCGAAATTGTGGCCAATCCGCAGACGCTGTCCCGCTTAGCCAATTGCAGGCCAACCCGCATACAACCAAACGTCTCCAAAAGTTCATATGAATTGGCTCCCGAATTTTCAACTAGTTTTTTTCTGTAGGCGTTTTCAAATCCCTGTTTGGGCTCTTACTCGCTGGACGAGAGTCACGAATATTCATGAGATTCATGAATATACTTGGCGGCCCAAATGGCATTCAACGCGTGCATTATAACTGTATTCAATTTGAGGTGGACCAGTTACCGCCCTGGATTGTCTGTCCGCTTTTGATTTTGTCAGGGGGCAATGCTATTAGCGGACGGAGAACCTGCCGTATCATTTCTCATCTCCAGTCTTGCCAACCGGTAGCTATGGCAACGTCAGGAATGGCCATTCCAAGTAACTTGGGCGGGAGATACACAGGAGGCTGCTCAAGTCCACTTCAATAGCAGTACTGGAGATTCTCCTGTTTTTGGCACCCAAATCAAACGAATCTCCCAAGGCGCTAACGGCTGCGAGTAGTCGAATAGAGCTGGGGCTTCAATGTTTTCCAATAACTACGAGGCACATGTCGTCCGCTTGTTCTGTACCGTGAGTGAAGAGCTGAACTGCATCGACAATCCTGGTACCAACATGTTCCATATTTTCCGCCGGTGCTTTAAACAGTTCTTTAACTCTTGAAAGGCTAAATAGCTCGCCTTCCCGATCTGGGGCTTCATGAATGCCGTCAGTAAACAAAAGTAGGCGTTCGCCAGGAGCCAGCTTAATAGTCTCTGCCTGATAGACAAAGTTTTCATCGACGCCGATCGGTAGACCTTTGGATTTACCTCTTGGTTCCTCCAACTTCCCCTTGGATTTCAGCCATTGAGGAGGCATGTGGCCTGCATTCACGATGTCGACAGTACTTTCAACCGGGTCCAGAACTAGACAAAGGAGCGTTACAAAATTCTCAACGTTTAATTGAGTCATGCGAGAATTCAGGGCGGTGATTGCTGCGGCTGGATCCGATTCGCGAGCCAATAGAAATCTTATCTCAGCTGAAAGCTTAGCCATCAGCAGTGCAGCGGCTACTCCATGGCCGACGACATCGGCCACGACGATCGCAATCCGCCCATCTGACAGAAAGATGTAATCAAAATAGTCGCCACCAATTTGGACAGCAGGCAGATAATAGTGATAGAACGAGTATCCATCCAATTGTGGATGACTTGACGGCAAAAAGGCTTGTTGGACTTTTCTAGCCAGCAATAAATCCTGTTCAACTCGGTGCTGGATAATCAACTGTTCGTGCAGTTGAGCATTTTCAATGGCCACTCCAGCTTGCGTTGCGATGCTCGCTAGAATCTCAAGATCCGCTGCATCAAACTGACGTTTGTTATCTGAGCTATCCATTTGAATCGCACCCATGGGCCGCTGCTCACTATCCAGCAGTGGTGCGACGATCATTGATCGGATACGAAAATCAGAAATGCTTTGCGCCATTTCGAATCGTTCGTCCATCGAGGCATCTAGTGAAATGATCGCCTGTTTAGATTCCATCACTTCGTTCATAACAGTTCTACTTATGCGAAACGTCTCCTGTTGTTTTTCGTTACGAGTTTTCACCCAACGCGGAATTAGCGAATCACCTTCTTTTAGAACAATGAATGCCCGATCGGCCTGCATAAAAACCTTGAAAAGCGTGTCCAAAACCTTGGGAAGTACCTTATCCAGTTGAACAGTTCGCCCCAGATTTTGCGTAATTTCAAGTACCGCTTTGAGTCGAGTTTCCGTCGAGCTAGTGAGTTGCGACCCGTGCACACTGCCGCGGACATCTAGTTTGCTGTGAATGGCTCGAGAAGAGTCTTCAAGTCGGTCGTCATTAAGAAGCACAACGCCAAACGAGGAACCGTCTGAAGCAATAGGAACGCCAGTGATCAAGTTTCCTTGGGGTTCACTGTGAAACGTATACTCAACATCGCAAATGCGAATTACATCCCCATCCGCCAATGTTGAAAGTGGAGAGATGAGCTCACCATTGACAAACGTTCCATTCCGGCTTTGTAAATCCTCGATGACAAATTCCTGGCCCTTACGGAAAATCTTGGCATGTTGCCTGCTGACAGCACCGACATCGATGGTTACATCACAATCCGGATGCCGTCCGAGAACGATCACAGGTCGAAGCAAGTCGTACCGCTGGCCAAACGGTGTTCCACGTATTGCCGATAAATATGCCATAAGCTCACATGTCAACTAATGCAGGGTCTGGATATTCATTTGGAGCAAGATATCAGGATGCAGCAAGTCAAAGTTAAGCCCAAATTCCAAGAAGTAATTATTAATAATCATAGCCCGGCAGCACCCAGGCGGGAACAAGCAATTGCATCCGCAGGTAGACTTGAACCTTCAAGTAGAATCAGCTGGCAAGCATTCGAATGAATCTGGACAAAGTACAAGTCTCCAGATTTCAAAGATCAATACATACCTTATTCACCCGCCTCTTCCAATTCTCGATAAACTTCCTCACGACTTCGTAGCTGGCAGAAAAGGGCCCTTTTCTGATCGGGCAGAGAATAATCGAATCCTAAATCCTGCAAAAATTTTTCCGATGAACTTATTGCCATGACCTCCATGACGCCTCGTTGCCGAGCGAGTTCGACGCAATGACGAACCAACTCGCTTCCAATTCCGTTTCCTTGGAAGCGACTATCCACAGCCAAGCATTGGATTTCTGATAATTTTTTTGAATAAATTTCGACCGACGCAAAACCAATTACATGCTCATCGGATTCAGCTACAAAACCTGTGACCAACAAAGCCAAAGTCTCGGCCCTGGTACGCCTAAGTACCTTCCTGGCTTGCACAAACGGACGCAAAAGTTCGATCACAGATTCGATATCGCGCTCCGTGGCGGAGCGGATCGAGTACTTGAAGGGGGAATTTGGCTTATCGGAGGTGTTCAATTCGGTAGTGAGCCTTATGGCAAAATTGGATTTGGATAATCCTAATAGTTTATCTAGTCGTACGAACAGGTTAATAGGTGCAAATTCAAATCAGGGTTCATGAAGCACATTCAGGAGTTTGCGGTGCATGAAAATTTGGCTTGGTAGCTTTGTTATTCTCGGCTGGCTTGGCGTCCAAGCCAGCCCGTTATTCGAACAAGTGTCAGGCGGGGAAAATTCATTTGCAGACCCGTCAAATTTATCGCAATGGCTGGGACCACTGGCCCCCATCGCACTGAGTCCATTCTTTGGATTGACTTTGCTTTCTGGCGCGGCAACATTTGGACCGGATTGGCTGCAGGAGAGTAGTCCTCTACTTTCGCCGGCTGGACCTCTTAATAACCTCCTTCTGTTCTGCACGCTTTTCGTCCTAACACTGATCACAAGTTTGCCCAGGTTTTCTAAAGTTAGCAAACCGTTTGCCATGGCGGCTGAGCAACTGGAGGCTTATTCGGCCATCATCATATTTGTGGCACTTCGGATGTTGGCGACCGACTCGGGGGCTTCGGCAATGCAATCATTGCACAGCACCCCGCTGCAGGCAAGTTTTGCTTCCCTACCTGTGGATTTGGTGTTGGGAGCTGCGGCAGCGGTCAATATCGTAGTCCTGAACGGCATCAAACAATTTGTTGAATTCATAGTGTGGGTAATCCCCTTTCCAACTATCGATGCCCTGGTCGAAATAGGAAACAAAACGCTGTGTTTGTGCTTGATGGCGATTTATCTCTATAGCCCGTTCATTGCGACTTTCATCAATGTCTGCCTGCTGGCTGCAGCCATTTCGTGCTCAAGCTGGATATTTAGAAGAGTTCGCTTGTACCGGGAAATTGTGATTGGTCCGCTGTTGGCCTGGGCGTGGCCAAGTATGTTTGCGCAACGAGGATCTCGGTTTGCGGTTTTTGCAGCAGCTCCTGTGGCTGGTGTCTCCAAGTGTTCTCGATTGGTGGCGACAGAGATGACGCCGGGAAAGTTGCTGCTAGAAGGAGGTTGGCCTTGGCGACGAGTGTCGGCGACCATTGATTATTCCGGTCGCGAGCCACAGACTGGGACTGTCAATGGCTTGGTCTGTGATACCATTCTCGGAGTGGATGAGCAGTCGCGTGCCTGGCAACTTTGGCATCGAAATTGGGTTGCTGCGGATGCGATGTATCCAGGCAGCTCTCAGTCGTGAGCATGCCTTCGTCGCATTTGGCAAGTCAAAACGACTTCCGCCCTAGCAGGGTGATGAAAAAGTCGATTTGCAAAATCTAGTGGACGATTAGTAACCCGAAGCGTCAGAGCGTCAGCGAGGGGCTGGGCACATTCCCTCGCTGACGCTTCG
>JAGQOY010000134.1 GCA_020427005.1 Planctomycetales bacterium | reverse complement strand
TATCGGAACTAAACACAGGGGACTAAGCCCTCAGATGAGAGCCGCGCCCCATAAACTCACGCCCATGTTGGGCGTACTTCGACACGGAGCCGCGGATCAGGCGGCTTTGCCATGGAAAGTTTTATTGCCGCGGCCCGGTCAACGGGTCGTTATTTGTTCAAAAACCGTTGGATTTCAGCCCCAGCGACAGGCCGTAGAGTAAGGGAGACCTTTAAATGGATGACTGGTGGTGGATCTTTATTATTCTCGCCGCTGGTGCGGCGGGAGGAGGAGTTCATCAGCGTAAACGCAAGCCGCTGTCGGGTGTATTATGGGTAGTGACATTGGCGTGCCTTGCGGTAGCTGCCTATTGCGCCTTCGGCCGATAATAGGTCCGCACGTTTGGGACACCTATGCCGCCTTCGCGGGCAACATACTGCTCAGTGATTGCGATGCAATTCGTCAGCCCATCCCTGATCTTCGCATCGATGCGCGGCACGGAGGTGATTGGCCGTTCATTGACTGGTATAGGGGATGCCCCGCCGATAGGCGCACACAAAAAGGGTTTTGGCGTGTAGAGCATCCACTATAATTCAAACTGTCACGCTTTATTGCGACACCACGCTGCGCGAAGTGGCACGAATAAAAAAGGCGATCAGGGTGGAACAGCCGTCCTGAATCAAATAACAAAAAGATGCACGGGAGGGCTCGGCCGGGTCCCGCTTGATGGCAGACTCGATTGCTCGCTCCCCGTGATCATTGCCGTTAGGGGCCATCAATCATGCCCATACCCAGAAGCACAATCGCGACGTTCTCCAGCGGCCTCTTACTACTCGGTCTGCTTGGCGTTGCTGGATGTAATCGCAAGCCGAACTCGGCACCGACGGCTCAGGTTGCTGCAAGTCAGCAATGGGGCGGTGGCGTCGGAACAGTCACCCGTAACAACGTAAAGAATGAATATCCAAACGCAAAAGTCGACAACATCACAGCGTGTCACGGAGTCGTAAACGACATCAAAGGTGACGAACACTGGGCATTCGTGATTCTCACGGATTTTCAGGGGTCCTGTAATCAGGGAACGTCGGCATCTCACAACGGCACACGAAGCTACGAAGGCATTCTCCAATCGGATGATGGTCGCAAGGTCGAATGGCAGGGCGAAACTGCTGATGGCAAGACAGGCCAAATCATCATCAATGGATCGGTTTACGACCTAAGCAAAGGCCTTCTATTTCTTGCCTCCTTTGAGAATGGTAAAACCCGTGTGCAGCAGCTCGATCACAACTTGGCGGATGTGAGTCCGAAGACTGAATTCATGGAAACACTCCTGGCAGATGACGTGGTAAAACAAAGGTTTCTGGGTTTGACCGCTGAATCTGAATAGCCCCCTAATCGGGTAGGCACCGCCATCGCGCGCCACCAACAAAAGTGCAAAACTTTTTCCCTGCTAGCGTTCTTCGCAAAAAGGGGGAAGTTGATCCGGTAGACGATACGGATCTGATTTCGCACGATCAGTACGCGTTCGATCAACATCCGTAGAATTTCACGCCGTGTGTTCCAATCGGCGGTGTCCAGGCGCGACGCGATCAACTCCGTGAACGTGTCCAGGCACGACAGTACTTCACGTAACGCGGACTGCTCACGCGATTCAGTTTCCTGCGCAGTGTGTTTTTCCTGCAGACTTACGAGCCGATTTCGTGCACGCTCCAGACGCGGGTCGAACTCAGCGCGCTGAAGTACGCCATCTGTGTACGCGTCGATCAAGCGATCTATCGCACGCTGCGCGGCAGCGAGTTGCTTCTTGAGTAGATTCCGCGCCCCCGAGCCATCCGGCGTCGTCAAGCGACGTTCGTATTCTTTCCGCAGCAACTGGGGGTTACGAAGCAACTCGCACACGTCTTGCCAAACCGCTTCATCAAGCTTGTCAGTACGCACTTGGTTGTTGTCACAAACTCGATGGCCACCAAGCCGATACGAGTCGCTCCCAGTGCAACGATAGTAAACATAAGACACTTTTGTGCCCGCGCGATAACGACTCACCTTGTTGCCATAGTAGGCATAACCGCAGCAGGCACATTCCAACAACCCTTGCAACAAGTATGTAGCACCCCGCCGTGATTCGCGGCCACGTTGCCGGTTCTTACAGAGCTGAACTTGAACTGTCTCGAAGAGTTCTTCGGACACAATCGCCGGCACGGGAATCGAAATCTGCTCGCTGGCATCCGTGTCATAGTATGAGACGGCACGGCGCGGCGTCCTTGGCTGTCCATGCGAAGTGCGTAGTTGTACTCGTCGTGGCCCCACACGAGTCTTGCCGAAGGCCGCAAGGCCTTTATAGGCAGGGTTTTTCAGCATACCTAGGACGCTCGACCGGTCCCACCAGTCTTTACCGGTTGCCGTCTTGATACCTTGCCTCTGCAGACGACGAGTGACTTCGCCGATGGATAGCCGGTCGCGCCCCACCCATTCAAACATCTGACGCACAACCACAGCTTGCGAGTCCATGATCTCGTAGGCAGCTTGCCCACGACCTTCCACACACGAGGTATAGCGGTAGCCAAAGGGCGCAGTGGACAATACGCTGACGTTGCCGCGTTTGGCTGCGTGACGCCTGCCGCGACGACTACGCTCTACAATCTTCGCACGTTCGTATTCGGCGAACCTGCCTTGCATTTGCAGCAGCAAATCTTCCTCCGGGCTGACACCGATCGCACGGTTGAGAAACACGATCTCGATGCCCTGTTTTTGTAGCTCGTCGACCAATAACACTTGGTACGCGTACTTGCGCGCCAAGCGATCTGGCGAGTGAACATACAGCTTCTGAAAGGCGCCAACGTAAGCGGCGTCGCGCAGGCGTTCAAGTGCCGGACGGTGAAGCGTCGAACCGCTTATGCCGTCGTCGAGGAAGCAGTTTTCGTCTGACAGCGGCAAGCTATCGCTCGAGACTTTTTCTCGCAGCGCCGCAACCTGACTGTCGATCGTCTGCTTCTGTGCCTGCGCATCGGATGAGACTCGGGCATAGATCGCCGCCTGCACATTCGAAGTCGATGGTGTATTCATGCCGCCGCCCCCCGCACTACGGACCTGGGTCCTTTCGACTTATCGGGCATCTCCTCGCCACTACTGTACCGAGCCTCGTCCACCGGAATCAGCGCAGGCCGTGAGGCCGCGCCGTGAATACGCTCGTTGTAGACGGTGATTCCATGTTCGATGACTTCGAACACCTTAGCCAGCAATTCAAGTTCGATACGTGCTGGGGCAAAGCTGCGAGTGATAGTGAAGCTGGCACTGCTGCGGCAGCGTTTCCGAACCATATCCATGGACATTCGCCTCCATGCGAGTACATTGAGAAATCCCCAACCCACAAGCTGCAAATAGGTTACGGCGACTCCCGGCCTGTCCCATAACGAGCTCACAGGCATTTCCGTGAAATCAGTCTATCCAGGAAACCGCAACTGTTTGCAATATCGTTGGAGGCGCGCGCTGACGGCGCCCCCCACACCACCGGACATGCGGGTCCGCATCCGGCGGTTCAACAAAGAGTTTTGAAGTGAGTGGTGTCGAAAGCGTCGTGATCCGGAGCTAATCCGTTGGTTGCGGAGACTCAGGGCAAGGCTTACAACAGTCAATCGCCCCCAAGGCTGGCTACTCGACCCGCGCCGCAACGGATGCTCCACCAAGTGGCCGGAGCGGTGAACTTCGAGTCTGAGGGCTAGCATCGTCTGCCAATGGCAGAGCAGGTTGCCTCCAGGAGTTCCCTCGTCGCGAGTTGGCTGATGGCTCCTCCTTGTTCTTCATCGTTCGGTCCTTCCTGTTCCCGTTGGTCTCGGGAGGGCAGTACTATGACCTCTGCTGAATTCTGCACCGCCAGGAAGGACTTGCGTCCTTCCTTTCCAATGTTTCGGGCAAGCCCTAATGATTGGAGCGACTCTTGGCCTCGACCAAGCTATGCAGACTTCCCCGGATAAGAATGTGATGCTTCGCTGCACAAGCTCTTCGTTTCCGAGCCCGTCTGATTTGCTAAACAATCAAACCGGCGACGTGGTGATCCCCGCCGTTCGATGAATGAAATGGAGCGTATCTGCGAATCCACGTATTGAGTGATCTCCATATCGAGTTTGCCGACTTCGACACACCGGACGTTGACGCGGACGTTACAGTCCTCGCTGGCGACGTCCATACTCGCGATCGCGGTCTGCAATTTGCTCGCGCGTTGTCTAACCATCGACCAATCGTGTACGTCGCTGGCAATCACGAATTCTACGGCACGGCTGTCCCAACTCGTGTCGTCAGCAATCAGCGAGGGTACCCTGGCGAATGCCCCCAAAGGTTCGATCCCGGGCTGGTAGTAGCGCTGTGACCATCGAACCATGCCATGAACCCAAGTCGCCGGTCGCCAAGTCACGTTGGTACGGTGGCAACCACGGGAGCAAGCGCACTCAATACCTTGAACTCTGTCGCCAGCTGTTGCGCATCATGCCCGACGACCAGGCCCTCTCGCAAATCGAAGCCGAGGATAACGATGAATCCGACTCCCGCCGCTGTCCGCATTGCGACGGGCTGTTGGAATTGATTTACACTGAGCAACGACCGAGCTGGCGTGAAGTCTTTGAAAGTCGCATTTACCGAGACAACATCTACAGTCCATATCTCTATATATTCTGTAGCCGGGCTCCGCCATGATGGTCAAACATGTAGTGAGCTCGAGCGAGCTCCTAACACGCATTCCATCCTCTCAGGAGTCAGACAGAAAGTGTATTCACTGCTCTGCGTTGCCGGCTGCGCATATACGAACAGTTCGACCTCTAGCCCTTTAGGCTGATAAACATACTTGCAGTATGCCGCTCAATTCGCATACCGCAAAGCGGCAAGTCCCTCGCCAAATCTATCCCGTCACTTCCTGTCTCAGGATAGATTCCAATACGTTATCTGGCTCAGAGTTCATGTGCGTGCTGGGCCGCATCGTCGACCAGCTTGCCTTCGAGTAGCCCGTGCTGTTGCAATTGAAACTGCGCCGATAGTATGTCAGCATCTCGCGCGACGCGGTCCTCGGACGGATTGTCTAGCATTGAGACTGCGAGCAAAATGCCGAGCTCCCGGTGCTCAAATACTCTCTCGTAGTTAGACTTCGAAATATCACTGAAACCGAGGTTTCGCAAATATGCAAACAGAGATTGGTACGTGATGAGATTCAACCGACTTCTCCTACGAGGCCATGGGCAACTTACCTGATTTAATCTGATCTAACACTGATTCGCCGACAATTCCCTCAGCCTCAAGCCGCATTGCAATCGATAACAAATCCGCCGAACGGACAGTTCGTCCGTCCGCTGGAATCGACAACGTTATAATCGTCCCGGACTCACGTCGATGGAACGCCAAGGAGTTATTGATTTTGATTGATTGGTCAAATCCAATTTCTCGCAAATAATCTTGCAACGCCTCAAATGCAATTTCATTTTGGTTTGTGTGTGACATCGGGAAACCCTCCCTGGTTTCTAAGTCTATCGATCGTCTGAAGTGATAAATTGTGAAAGTGATCGATTGCCCCGACGGTCAATCTGTTGCTCATCGGAATATGCACATTGACTGTTTCTTTGTCAGAGTCAACGCGCTCGGGATTGTCGGTGATGTATTCCTGAACGTGGAGCCAGAACGCCCTATCTTCAATCGCGTCAAACACGACGAGAATAAACGGATGAATCTCTAAGGACCAATAGTGAAGGTCCCCGGTATTGATCGGAAACGAAATCACCGTTCCCTTCTTGATAACTTGCAACCGTTCCGTTGCTTTTAACTGAAATCGTACTTCTCCGTTCTCAATCGCGCCGTTGGAGTCGAAATGAAACATGGTCACGTCAACCCCGTAATCACGTTCGGGTCGACGCAACAAATGACCTTTCAATAGAACACTTCGCTCCAGGTTGTTTTCACTCAAGTCCTCAATGACGTGTTCACGCGTTCGACGTTTTCGTGTTGGTTCCTCGCTTTTTGCCATGCTACCTACTCGTGCTGACAACGGATGATACTTAAACGAAGACATTCAGCCTAGATCAATTTAGCGAGCAGTGCTAGCATTTCCGGATTGGACCAGATAACCATCGGATGCAGCGGAGGACCGGTGTCATTCTTCACGAATGGACGTTCAACTCCCGGTCCGCGCTGATCCGGGCCCTTGCACTGGCCTTGCGGAGAAAAGTAGTTAGCTGAGTTGTTGATGAGTCAACTAATTGTGCAACAGATCTTTCAGCAGCACTTCGATAGGTTTGCTGCAAAGTACACGTTGCCCTCGCATGTAGTACGTGCTGCGAGGCTTCTGCGAGATTGTCGTACTTCGGCGTTGGGTGGTCATGCCAATCGTTGTCCCAATGGACACATCTGTGATATTGCTTACAACTCTTGTCGCCACCGATTCTGTTCACAGTGTAATACATTCGCTAAAGCGAAATGGCTCGATGCCTGGCGACAACGACTTTTGCCCACTGCGCATCATCACATAGTCTTTACGGTGCCTCGCGATCTAAATGCGTTGTGGCTCTATAACAAACGGCATTTTACGAAGTTACTGTTCACCGCCTTGGGTCACTCTGTACTCGAATTGCTAGCCGACTGATTGGTGCCACCCACGGACTGATTGGTGCCACCCACGTACTAGACGAGTCGAGACGTTTATGCTACACTGCCTGAGTAGAGGAGAATCGGTATGGGTCGTCCGGCTAGAGTGGAACAGTTTAATGCGTCAGAGATAGGTATCGTTCATACGATTCAGCGGTGCGTGCGGCGAGCATTTCTGACTGGAGTTGATGAAAAGACTGGTAAGGACTACTCGTATCGACGCGAATGGATTCGTCGGCGTATGGAGGCGCTGGCTTCAGTATTTGGAATCGATGTTCTTACCTACGCAATCATGAGCAATCATATTCATTTGATCCTACGCAATCGTCCCGATGTGGTAGCCAAATGGTCCGATGCGGAAGTGGCATTGCGTTGGCTGCGGGTCTTTCCAGGTCGGCGGCTGGATGAACAGTTGTCAGAACCGACCACCACAGATGTGCAGACGTTAGCAAGTAATCCTGAGCGATTAGCGGAGATTCGTTTGCGGCTGTCTGATATATCTTGGTTCATGAGGGCCTTGTGTGAGCCCATTGCACGCCAGGCAAATCGACAAGATGAGTGCACGGGTCGTTTTTGGGAAGGACGATTCAAAGCCCAGCGTATCGCAGATGAGACAGGCTTGCTGGCCTGCGCGATGTATGTGGATTTGAATCCAGTAAGGGCTGCTATGGCCGAATCACCCGAGGAAGCGGAACATACCTCGGCCTATGATCGAATCCATGCAGAGCGTGGCGCAGAGCTCGAGGCAGCTGCGTTTGACTTGGTGGCCATTACAGCTGAGGAAGCAGGCAAGGAAATACGCACCACGCCAGTGAATGAATTCAGGCGTAAGCGAGCAGCCAAGCGTCGCAATGCCACAGGTCGGCGCATCAAGCGGGATGCTTGGCTGGCTCCGCTAAGATTGGATAGCCGAAAGTTGTCAGGTAATCCCGAATTGCATCAAGGAGGAGTACGGGCTAGCGACAAAGGTTTTCTGAATCTCTCCGTAGGTGAGTACCTAACGCTTCTAAATTGGACAGCTGGTAAGAAAATGGCGGAGTTGGCTAGGGGCATTCCGAAGAAGCTGCAGCAGCTACTTGACTCCCTTGGAGTTGATCCGAGTTTATGGCGGGATTTGGTATGGAATTACAAGCGATATTTTGGTCAGAGCTGTTGTGCTGGTCGGCCTGAATCGTTGGTTGCTGATGCCCAGCGGATTGGCAAGCGATTTCATCGTGGGCAGCGCAAGCTTGAAACCTGCTTCTCGAGTGGTACCTGATTGCACCATCTGCAAATCCCTTGAAGGACAGAGGTGTCTTTAAGAATTCAGAATCGACTTGCCCCAAAATGAGTCACCGGTTTTACAAAGTCTTCATGAAAGCCAGCAGATCGGCCACTTGCTGAGTGGTCAGGCCGTCTAGAAGTCCGGTTGGCATGATCGAAGAATCCGACAATTTCACTTGTAATATTTCATTCGAATTAACGCGCACCGTTTTGGCATCCGCAGTCATCAACGTAAATCCATCCACGCTCTCATAAATTTTTAGCCCAACCAATACTTGTCCATCCTTGGTAATCACCTGCAAGGCTCGATATCGATCGGGAATATTCTGATCCGGTTGCACCAATGCAGTTAACAAATCGGTCACTCCGAAGCGTTTACTTACTCCATTCAATGGTGGGCCAAGCGCTTTGGTAGAATTGTGACAGCGAGCACATTGACGTGCCACGAATATTTGCTCACCTGACATTGACTGGCCTTCCAAGGATTCGATTTCGGTTTGAAACTCAAGCCAATATGTAAGTGATGAGTTTTGTTTTGTGATGGAAATAGGAATGTTCAAGCCTCGTAGAGCTTGCTGAGCAGCCTCTCTAATCTCCGGTATATATCCGTTGGCGGCGGAGAGCAAAATGTCCGCATCGTCGCGGGTGGGTTGCCTAAGGACGATTCGCCAGCCAGCTGGACGCAGAGTATCGCTAGACAGCCATTGCGTAAGGACATTATCGGAAACTTCAATCTTTGTACGCGAAATGAAGTCCGCGACATCTGGATCCATGTAAACCTGGCCTGAGGCATCAAGATACCGCTGAGCTGCCTGGTCTTGTTCGTTGGCCGTCAGGGCTTGTGCCCAAACCAAATGAGACACGTCTCCAAATAGTGTGTGACCGACCAATCGTTCATCAAGATTTGTAATACGGCCGCGCATGGATGTTAACAACTCGGCTAATCGAGGATACCAATTATTGTCAACGTTGCGATTCAAGAGACGTACATCGATGGGAACCCTCAACATGCATTCGAGCACCTCATCGATTAACAGGTTGTCCAACTGAGAGTTTGAACGCCCTAGGGCAAACAGGCAGTGCAATCCAAAAGTCGGATCTGAGTCCCGTCGCATTTCTGTTACGAGAGTTCTTGCGCTGTCATCATGGGGAGATTCAAGTGCTCCCAAGGCACGGATCAGCTCAAGTCGTCGTTCTGGGCTTGCCGTTTCCTCCAAACCCGATGTCAAGGCGACTCGAATCGATTCGTACAGTCTTGAATCAAACTCCGGTTTTAGGCGACAGCGATAGCCGTCAAAAACAGGAGCCAGTTGCTCTGCAGGTCGTTTATCGTCAGCTAATGCGGGCCCGAGCCCGCCGAGTGCCTCCGTCATTAAGATGGCTGCCTCAATCCAATCTTGATCGCTGCCCGCCGAATCCATGGCTGAAAGAGAAAAACGAAGTTCCATCTCGTTCACTGCGTCGATCTGTTTTTGGCGCAATTCGGAAATGTGATCAGCTAAATTGGAATCTGCGATGCCGTTTTGCAACTGATCTTCTGCAGTCCGCGTGGTTCTATCGCCACCACGTGGCAACACAGCATCCAATGCATAGATACCTCCACGACTTCCTCGCCCTCCCACGCTAATTAGTAGCCTGCCATCTGGATGCAGTGCAATGTCCGTGGCAGCCAGCGCTTCATTCGCTGCTGGAGCCACGATTGTTTCGGTTCGCATACTGATTGGATCAACAAATAATACACGGCCAAAAGTCCAATCTAGAACAAAGACTCCTGCGTGGTAACGCGTGGGCAGTCGTTCGTGTAGGTATCGCACCACACCGGTAGGCGAACCACGCCCAAAATCGGCCACCACACGCGGCATGCCTGGATCGTAATCGGGACGTTTCCAGCTTCGTGACAACCAACCTGCGTCATCACCTCGTCGAACCTGAAATACTCGTGTTGGGCGATACCAAGGCAATGATACTTCTCGTTCACCGTCACTATCAAAAGTAACAATAGTATCTGCGGGGCCGAAATCAAAATCGTAGGCATTTCGAAAACCGTGTGCCCAAACCTCCCGTTCTTTCCAATCCGGTGAAATCCGCCATATGGCACCGGCACGAGGCAAAGGGATCACCGGAGAATCGACATTTTGAAGATCGAACATTCCTGGGGTCGAATTCCCGGCTATCAAATACCAGAAGCCATCAGGTCCGCGTCGTAGTGCATGTGCATCATGTTCGCCACCAGTCTTGATGGGCAAATGCAAGATTGGCTCGCTTGTGAGAGCGTCGAGTGACTTGTCGGAATCGATATTGAAAGAAACACTCCATACTCCCTGGTTGGCAACGTAATAAAGCCGGTTGTCAACGCTTAGCAGGCCCTGGGCGCCCTGGGACAAACCGGTCACGATGGAAATTCCCCGTGCGTATACACCGTCTGCGCTAGCGTCTATTAACTGTTTGATATATCCCGTTCCAGAAACGAAAACACGACCCCGCGCGTCACAGGTCACATTGGTACAATCAGGGACTAAGTCATCGTCTGCGACGCGCTGTAGTTTGAGATCTGGTGGCAATTGGAACTGTGCCAACGACATTCTGTGCAATTGGCCAACCACAGCTGCGACCCACGTGAAGATAATCAGAAAAAATCGCCAGGTGAGTTGAGATTGCATAAGGCACCCCTATCATCCGTAATGTTCGTAACCGCGCGTTAAAAAATTACCGATACGGTCGAAAAACCTGAAGCAAGCGTGTACTTAATAGAGAGTAGACAAGAGTTTTTCTGATGTACAACTCGCCTAAGATTTCCAGCGTTTCGTCAATGTATCACAGCCAAATCGTTAGCAGAGACGATGGAAACGATTTCCTAGTAAAGTGTATTTACAATTTTGCTCAAATTTTACTTTTGAGGGTTTTATGAAACTTGCAGTCTATACGCTTTCTATCCTGCTCTTTTCCGCCGCCGTAGTTGACGAGCATTTGCGGGGGCAAACTCTGACAGCCAATATTCCATACATGAACGATGGGGGCGAACGCCACGTTCTCGACGTTTACTCTCCGCTTGCAGCGACCAACGAAAAACTGCCCGTAGTCTTCTGGATTCACGGTGGTGGTTGGCAAGCCGGTGATAAAAGCGATGTAGCATTGAAACCCAAAGTCTTGGCAGAAAGGGGATTCATTTTTGTATCAACAAACTATCGCTTGCTACCACACGTATCGATGGAAGAGTTGATTGGAGATGTCGCCGCTTCGTTGGGCTGGGTACATAGGAATATAGCGAGCTACGGAGGTGATCCTAATCGGATTGTAGTTGGCGGACATTCTGCAGGTGCGCAGTTAGCCGCGATTCTGTGTACTGATGATCGCTACCTGGACGCTCAGGGCGTAAAATTCTCCTCGTTGTTAGGGTGTGTTCCAGTGGATGGCGATACTTACGACATTCCAAAGATCATCATGACAGCCGAACAACGACAGATGCTTTACGGTGGCAAGATGTTCACCTTTGGTCATCGACAAAAATTCGGAAATGACCCGGAAAAACATGTCAACTTCTCTGCCGTAACCCATATTGCCCAAGGCAAAGACATACCACCATTTTTACTTCTTTATTTCACTGGCAATCCCGATACGACAGCTCAGGCGCGACGCTTGGCAGAAGTTCTTAAAAGCGCCAATATTCCGGTTACCATTTACGGCAAACAGAACAGTAATCACAGTCAGCTCAACAACGAGCTTGGTATCCAAGATGAACCAGCCACGATCGAATTATTCAAATTCCTGGACCACCTTGTTGGAAAATGAAGGCTGGTGCAAGCCGCACGGACTATCACGTTTTCAATGAGTTCGTTGATCGCATGCGTGAAAAACCGTTCTCTCACGTGAAGTCTGCACTAACCAAAGAGGAGGCCCTTAGGCCCAGACTCTCGGACTCCGACTAATCAGTGAGTTGGCACTGTCATCGTCGATAAAACGTTCGCTGTCAGGATCCAGGCGTAACTTTCGTTGTAGAATCCATGCTATGGCTGCAGCATGGCAAGCAATGTGAGAACGCCGCATTACGTTTTGGTTGGCCACGGTCGGTCGGCGTGAACGAATGGAGTCAAAGAAGTTTCGAGCGTGCTCTGAAACATCCAGCCCTCGTATACGTTCCAGCCCTTCCGGCAACTCCTTTTCAAGTTTACTTGAACTAACAACGATCTCACCATTATCTCCCGTTTCGACGGAGCCCTCGTCACCAATAAACCTCACCGGACATGTGCCGAGACGAGTAATGTAATGTGGATCACGGTTGCCGAAGGGATCCTTGAGAAAGTCAATTACAAGTTTAACTCCATTCTCATAGTAGCAGTGGATTCCTGATTCCATGGGTTCGTAAGTAATTGGCATCGTATGGTCAGATTGACTTGCCCATTGGCACAGATCGACCGTATGAGCCCCCCAATCTAACAAGCGGGCACCTGAATCAAAATCCCATTGCCCGCGCCATTTACCATTCACGTATGCTTGATTGAATGGTCTCCAGGGGGCTGGTCCCAACCACATATTCCAGTCAATAACATCTCGTGCGGGCTGTTTCTCTGCTGGCAACCATGCATTGTCGAGCACCGGAGTGTAGACCGACGCATGCATGGTGTGCAGCTTTCCGAGTTTCCCACTGTGCACTAAATCGACCGCGACCTGAAAGTTGCGCACACTTCGGCGTTGGGTGCCTGCTTGGAAAATACGATTTTGCGAATCCATAGTTGCCGAGAGCTGTTGGCAGTCACGAATTGTTATTCCACAAGGCTTTTCGCTATAAACGTCCTTGCCGGCTTCCGCCGCCAAGATGGATGCAGCCGCATGCCAACGATCGCCGGTGGCAATAAGCACAGCATCGATATCTTGTCGAACGAGAAGCTCACGGAAATCCAAGTACAACTTACAGTCTGAGTTGCCATAGGCTGTATCGACCAACTTCTTTCCAGCTTCTCGACGAGTTTGCTGAACATCAGCAATCGCTACGCAACGTACGTCTTCAAATTTCAGGATTGAAGTCAAATCGTAAGTGCAACGTGGGCCAATTCCAATCACGCCCAGATTGATTCGTTCATTGGCAGCAGTTTGGCCTGCCAACCCCAATACTTGAGATGGCACAACAGAAAAACTCGCGCCAGCAACAGTGGCCGCGACACCGGACAATACTTTTCGTCTACTATAGGAACCAATTCTTGTCAGCGATTTTTTCTCGAATTCATTCATTTGATGGCTCCCGTTTGATACCGCAACCAGTGCTCTTAGCGTGGATGGATTGAGCAACTCAGTTAGATACTACATCTCTTTCAGCGCCTTAACGATGTCCAGAACGGCTTGTTGACCATCGGCATACAGCATCAATGTATTGGGAAGTGCAAACAACGGATTCGGTATGCCGGCAAATCCCGGACTCAGGCTGCGTTTGACTACGATAACTGCACGGCACTTATCTACATCAATAATGGGCATGCCTGCAATTGGACTGTTTGGATCTGTACGCGCTACGGGATTTACTACGTCGTTTGCACCAATGACAATGGCCACATCCACGGTCTCAAGAGTGGGATTAATT
This sequence comes from Planctomycetales bacterium, assembly GCA_020427005.1. Classification (GTDB taxonomy): domain Bacteria; phylum Planctomycetota; class Planctomycetia; order Pirellulales; family Pirellulaceae; genus Aureliella. The sequence continues at coordinate 5,512 of JAGQOY010000134.1, read as the reverse complement.
TCGTCCATTTCCTTAAGTTTGTCATAGCTGATGTCAGCTTCTGCGAGCAAGACGTTCATGTGCCCAGGCATGCGCCCTGCCACAGGGTGAATCGCATATTCGACGTTACAACCTCTCGACTCTAGAAGCTTACTGAGATCGCGGACAGCGTGTTGAGCTTGAGCAACGGCCATTCCGTAACCGGGAACAAAGACTACTCTTTGCGCACCTTCGAGGATCATCGCCACATCATCGGGTGAAGTACTACGCACATTCTTATAAACTTCGTCAGCATCAGCGATTTCACCTCCCCCGGCCATAGTACCAAACATAACATTGGCCAGCGACCTATTCATGGCTTTACACATGATCTGGGTCAATATCACTCCTGATGCACCAACTAAAGATCCTGCAATTATCAACGCATTGTTCTCGATAACAAATCCTGTCGCGGCCCCAGCTAGTCCGGAATATGAATTCATCAAAGAGATGACAACCGGCATATCAGCACCACCAATCGGTAGTACCAAGAACAAGCCCAAAGCAGAAGCGGCGATCAATAACAATAGAAACCATATAACTTGAACCATTCCGTGGGATACGCACATCATGCCAACCAATACCAAGGCCACCACCAGTATCAGGGCATTAATCAATGGCTGCTGAGGAAGACTAAACGGCTTCTTGAATTGCTTCCATTCCTGTAGCTTCGCGTAAGCGACTAAGCTACCCCAAAAGGTTACTGTCCCAATCAATCCCGATGCACCAACAGCAATAAGGCTGTCGAGCGTATGCGAGCCACTAAGCGAAAGGTCTGCCCATGCAACCAGGGTTGAGGCACCACCCCCTAGACCGTTGAGCAAGCCTACCATTTGTGGCATCTCGGTCATTTCCACCTTGATCGCCAGATAGGCCCCTAATCCAGTTCCAACCAAGATCCCGATTATGATAAATGTGTAGCCAGTAATCGAGGAACTCAGCAGGGTCACGCCAATTGCCACCACCATGCCAACGATGGCTAACACGATGCCACGAACCGCAGTTCGCGGATGTGACATCTGCTTGAGCCCCAAGATGAACAATAAAGAAGATGCCAAATAGGCTAGCAGAACGGGTGCTGTATCCGTCATAGTAGATTGCTTTCGTCAATCACGCTCAGTTGCAATGCTCTGAAATTTAAAATGTGGTCGTCGGTTGCCATTTGGAGTACCAGCCGACTGTCCTGAAAACCTAAAGATCATCACTGCAGTCGGAAGCCTAAGAAAATTGCTAATACCTGCACGCCCTGCTCTAATTGACTAACGTTTTTTGAACTTCATCAACATTCGCTGAGTAACCACGAAACCACCCACAACGTTAATAGTAGCCAACACGACGGCTATCATTCCCAAGAAAGATCCCCACAAACCGAGTCCGCTGCCTGCCATCAAGATTGCACCTACAACTGTGATTCCACTAATAGCATTGGAACCCGACATAAGTGGCGTATGCAAAGTAGGTGGCACCTTTGTAATTACTTCGAAACCCACGAACACAGCCAGTAGGAATACTGTTAAGCTGCCAACTAACAAAGTTGCCCGCGTCACCATTCGCGTGGACGGTAACTCCCTGGCTGGCGTGTCAGCCACATCAAGCGTATCTGCTGCCTCTGAATTCTTAACTACATCTGCGGTGTCCGTTAAGGCCTCCACCTTGTCCGATGTCGCGTTGGAGTCCACTTGGCTTCCTTGCGCACATACCTGTGTTGCGAAGCCCAAGGCAAACAGAACCAAAATGGTTAAGCTGCACCAAACCAGCTTGTTCAGCAGATTCCCTAACATCGAACTTAACTTAAAGTTCATTGCTTTATCGTCCTTTGTCGATCCGTTAACAATGCTCTCGATCAATCAGCCAGTCCGCCAGCATGATTGGTCGCTTAAGATGTTAACCGTTCAATAATTTTGATACACGCTCAGAAATTACTTGACCATCACGAGTGACCATCGTGTCGCGAATAATCTCGTCATCCGCATTGAGCTGCAATTCGCCTTTCTTGACGAGATTCCCCAAGAATTTAACGACGTTGTTACCCAACATTTGGCTGGCGTGATTTGGAATTTCCGCAGGCAGATTGGTTGGACCCAAAATGAGGACTCCGTTTTCTACGACTCGCTTATCAGGCTGTGAAAGTTCGCAATTGCCTCCACGTTCGGCGGCCAAGTCGACGATCACACTTCCTGGTTGCATGCCGCGCACAGCGTCTGCAGTAATCAGTCTGGGAGAGGGACGCCCTGGGATGGCTGCCGTTGTTATTACAATATCGCTTTGCGCTACCACACTCGCCATCAGCTCGCGCTGCCGTCGATAGAAATCTTCATCCATGGCCTTTGCGTAGCCACCCTTATCTTCGCTCGCACCGGCATCTATTTCCAGCTCTACGAACTTGCCGCCTAGACTTTCCACCTGTTCACGACATGCCGGACGCACATCATAGGCGTGGACAACCGCACCCAATTTTCGGGCAGTTGCAATCGCCTGCAGTCCCGCTACGCCAGCACCTATGACAAATCCCTTTGTGGCCGCCAAAGTACCTGCGGCAGTCATCATCATGGGAAACATCTTGGGTAATTCCATTGCCGCGATCAACACAGCTCGATAACCAGCAATTGTGGCTTGAGAAGAAAGAACATCCATGCTCTGCGCTCGAGTAATGCGCGGAATCAACTCCAACGAGAATAGTATGCTTCCGGTAGGCGCCCAATCGGCGATGGCCTTGGCTTGCCCCAAAGGATCACAAGACCCTATGATGATTTGTCCCGAGCGCGCCTTGCCTCGCATGGCCGCCCCAGCTTCATGATCGGCGCCTGCACAGCGAACGCATAGAACCATGTCCGCTTCCATGACGACACTCAAGTCAGGAACAATTTCCGCTCCTTTTTCGATGTAGGCCGCATCGAGAAATCCCGCTTCACGTCCTGCGTCTGCCTCAACGAAAACTTCAAATCCAGCCTTGGTAAGCTGCGGAATATTATTTGGTACGAGTGCTACCCGACGTTCCCCGGGGTAGCGTTCTTTCACTACCGCGACCTTCACACATCACCTCTTGTTGTCTTCACAAGTGGAAAATCATCTGGCCCATGTCGCCAAACTTGGCCTGCTAGATCAGCTTCAGCATAACAGGTTTGATTCTCTGCGCGAAATAGGGCAACGGTAGGTTGCACCCAAAAAAACAGCATTCAACAACGGTCCATACTATAGACTGTACAAGGAGTTCGACTTTACCCTCGAATGGGACCGTGAATTTCCTCAAGTCTTTGGGGCACCTATTCCTAATAAAAGACTGTGCAAAAATATGGACTGGCAGCAGTTTTGCGCTAACCAACCGTGAGCAATTGTGGAACACACCCAACCGCTCACCGGAAAAGAAAATGCCCACTCGACGCTCCTCTCGCCCAAACATTGGGGAGGGTCCACTTGTATTCTTATGCGATCACTAACTGCTACATAGCTAGTTAGCAACTTGGTCAGGTCCAATCTTTTTGTTTAGCATGAGGGGCAAAGTGGAGCCAACAGAGGCAACTGAATTCCAATCTCAAAGGACGACTGGTTTTACACACTTTTATCGGCTCGTTTATTTTCGTTACACTAAACCCAGAGCACGGAGTACCCAAGTGTACGGAGTGCTAAATGAACGGAGTTAGGTAGCAAATCGACATCTCTCCTTAAATCAAAGCACGCTCGTGTCTGAAAAAACATCTGTAGAAATCTCAGTTTATGGAATGAACTGTGTCAATTGCGCGCAACACTTAGAAAAAGATCTCTCTGCGTTACCTGGCGTGAGCACAGCCTACGTTAATTTCCCGCGAGAAGTGGCCGTTATCGAGTACGATTCGAAAGCCATCACTGCCCTTCAACTACGGGAGGCCGTAATTGAAGCTGGCTATCAAACCGACGAGCGGCCGAATGTCGAGGATTCTCGTTTGCCCTTGCCACGGGCTACCAAAGCTTCTTCATCGCAAATAACTTTACCGATGGTTGGTCTCGGCAAGCCAGCTCCACAGCGAGACTCTACAAATCGTGCCCCACCTGTGGAAAACTCACTCGCTTCCCAAAAGTCGGCAGTGCGAGTTTCCCGCAAGGCAAAAAAACTGTGGCTAGCTATCTTTCTCAGTGTTCCCCTATTTGTGTTGAGCATGGGGCGAGACTTTGGAGTTTGGGGGCCCTGGTGCCATGCGAAATGGGTCAATTGGCTAATGTTTACGTTAGCTACACCAGTGCAGTTTTATTCTGGTTCAGAGTTTTATCGGGGAGCATGGAACGGTTTACGACGGCGTTTCACAAACATGGACGTGTTGGTGTCACTTGGTTCAACGACAGCATATCTCTATTCGGTCGCTGTGTTGCTTGCGCACACGTTTGACTCCAGCAACCTAGGCGATCATGTCTACTTCGAAACCTCCGCAACCATTATTACGCTCATTCTGGTCGGTTCTTGGATCGAATCGCGAGCGCATAAACAAACTGGCCTAGCCATTGAGCGCCTCATGAGTTTGGGCGCCACCGTAGCGCGCGTGTGGAGGGTTGACGGATTTACTGAAGTCCCGGTCGATGAAGTACTCGTGGGTGATCGTATCCAGGTCCGCCCCGGAGAGAAGATTCCGGTCGATGGTGTCGTGATGTCTGGCAATTCAGCCATCGACGAGAGCATGCTTACTGGAGAAGCAATTCCCGTCGACAAGGATGCTGGAGACAAAGTCTTTGGGGCCACACTGAATCACCATGGGCTGTTAACTATTGAGGCCAGTTCTCGTGGTAAAGACTCGCTTTTGTCGCAAATAATCGCCCTGGTTGAACGTGCTCAAACCAGCAAGGCCCCGGTGCAACAATTGGCTGACAAAATATCGAGTGTATTTGTGCCGATTGTGATTCTGGTGGCATTGCTCACATTGTGCATTTGGTTACTTACCGGGGCAAGCCTTACCGCAGCTTTGCTTCGTTCCATCGCAGTGCTAATCATCTCTTGCCCATGTGCCATGGGCCTGGCAACACCCTTGGCAGTTATGGTTGGCATGGGGCGCGGAGCTGAAAACGGATTCTTGTTCAAGTCCAGTTCCGCTCTGCAGCAGGTATGTCAACTAGATACCTTCGTGTTTGACAAGACGGGAACGCTGACAACAGGAAAACTTCATGTTACCGATATCATTCCTTTCGGAATTTCTGCAGAGGAACTATTGCGGCTAGCAGCCAGCGTCGAGAGCGGTAGCGAGCATCCGATCGGGACGACAATAGTTCATGAGGCTCGAGCTCAGAAGCTTGAGCTCGACGAAGTTCGCAATTTCCAGGCGACAGCGGGCGCTGGAGTTTGTGGAATGGTCGGAAATAGGACAATCATGCTAGGCAAGCCGGGATTCCTAGCCATCCCAAGAACCACTGAAACCGAACAGCAAATAGCTCGGCTGCAGGCGAGTGGCAAAACCGTATTGGAAATAGCCATCGACCAACAACCTTCTGGCTTGATCGCTGTCGAAGATCGCATCAAAGCCGAGGCTGCCAG
>JAGQOY010000133.1 GCA_020427005.1 Planctomycetales bacterium | reverse complement strand
ATTCACTGGAAAATGCAGGGTTTTCTGAGGTGGGCGGTAGAGAACTCGAATCTCCGACCTCAACGATGTCAACGTTGCGCTCTAACCAACTGAGCTAACCGCCCAAGCGTCTGGTGTCCAATATAGTCGAATTGCAAAAGCTCTATGGCTCGCAGCTCTAACTCAAAAGTCTCTCGATATTTCGGATTTCGTCAAGTATCCCGACGGCACTCTCAAGACCACGCATTTTTTCCCAATAAACAGGATTGGCCATTTCCACACTGTGCCACCCATGTCCCCGAACACTATTTGCAACCCTTGTGTCGGGCCTTTTCAATGACTTTCCACCCCGATCGCATTGAGTGTAATGACCCTTCCAAATTTCGGGAGGGCAATTTGCGTTGTGCGCGACTTCAAAACCGCAGCTCAAACCAAACCTGCTCGTCGGCTCGAATGGGGTAAGTAAGAAACATGCTGTGACAATGCGTTTATTTTAACTTTTTGCGGCCGTGTCCAGGTAGTAGTGACGCCGTATGATCCCGGTCCGCAGAGTTTCAATCGGTTGGCGCAGACCGCAACTGCAGTTGCTGTGGATCGTCGATTTTCAAAATGGCTCTTGCTCCAGAGGGTATTTGCGCATAAACCGTCAACTCCGTGAGTGGTTGACTTTCCGGCGGGAAATTCTGATTGCCCTTGGTGTGAAAGAACTTAAGAGGTACGAACATCGATTCACCTGCCTCTAAAGGTTCAGGATGATAATAGAAGAACATATCGTTGACTGCCATGTTTAGATTATCCCACTCATCCGATGTTGGATTAGTGATTGTGACGCAAGGCACTAAGCGCGCGTTTTGAGCTTTATCATTAGGCCAGGCCCGCGGCCCAACGATTACTTCGGCCTCTAGCACTGGATCATCACCAGTGGGCAACATGAAATACATGGTTACGACAAGGGAAAAGGGCACCAAGGTCACCACAATGAAGAGCATCGTGAGCTGTCCAGAGGACAGCGTAGAAGGTTTTGTTCGAATGCCATCATTCAAATGCTGAACCGATTCAGTAGGCAGTAGTTGATTCAAAATTTAGCTCAAGTTTCTAGGAATGGTTGTGAGGAGTCCTGGCGACGGAGTAATCTGATAAAACGTCACCAATAACGACACTTCTCGTTGAACGCCGTTGGCCCTAACACTCCCGTCGGGAAGAGTCGCGAGTAACGCGAGCGGTGAGAGGGGATTACCCTCCTCATCGCTTGAGCTCCGCTCCCGTCCGAAAGTCACGTCGAAAACGACGTAACTTTGAGTAGCAGAGTGAGGAGTTGCGTTCGGCAATTCCGGCGTTCAGCGAGAAGTATGCCAATAACCTGTGTTTTCGAATTTGATTATGAAAATCTATTGCGACTTGCGTATCTGTGGTATCACAATTGGTACTGCAACCGTGCGCCAAGGGAATCTGGACCACTTTCCCTCCACGCTTGGGAGGGTTGGAAAAGAATAAGTCCCTTGGACGAATCCTTTTTCGGGTGACTGGCTAGCAGACTAATCGTGCACTGGTTTTTTCGGAAAACAAATCGTGAAATGCATGTTTTGAATTTGTGCCACTCACAGACCCTTAGAACATTTTTACGCGAAAATTTGTGGATATCAACTTCAATCTCCATCGCATAGCTTCGAACGCAGCTGGGGAATTTGAAGACCCTCCCCGACCACACCTGCGGTCGACCCTCCCGAAAATTCGGGAGAGTAAGTTGCTTTCTACGCGGGTAAATTGCTTTCTACGCGGGTAAATTGCTTTCTACGTGGGTAATCTGCATTCTAGGCGGGTAAGCTGCTTTCTGCAGCCACAAAAAAAATGCGTTCTAGGACGCGAAGATCTCGCAACAGCATTTTTTCTTCGGAAATAGACTTTTATCAGGCCACACGACAGGGAGGGCAATGCACCTGGTTAACATTTGGCAGTCTTTCGTTTCTTCCCTACTCGTCCCATGGATTCAATCTTTGCAATATAATCCCAAGCTACCGGAACTTTGCAGCTGGTCGCGCCCACATCAACTTCGACTTTACCTATTTGACGAGCAATTGTCTTGGCTGTTTTGAGCAATGGTTTAACGTATCCGCCAACCGAAATAACATAGCTATTCATACAGTATCGCACTCGATTTGGGGCGTCGGCAATTTTCCCAGGAATGCTTCTCAGCAGGTTCTCAACATTCGCCAAATCCAGGTCGGCGTCCTGGCGTACGCTTAATAGCATTGAGTAAGTGCACCAACCCGAGGATACAATGTGGTCCGACTTCGAGGCTAACCACTTGAGAGCCAATTCAGCAGCCTTGAGATTCTCGACGGCCACCGAGGGAACAGCATGTTCGCTTAGTAAATACCACCAGGCCGATTTTGCCCAGTGATTTAGCTGCGATGTTTTCATCAAGGCTCCATCGGCTACAAGTGAGGCCAAATACATGGCATCCGAGTTGTTCGTGTCCCACAGTTCTAATGCAACGCTCTGTTGGCCGCGAAGGCGTTTGGCGATTTTCTTCAAGTCTTGTAGCTTGACGCCGTACATGTCTCCATGAGCGCCATGATTGCGGTAGGTCTTAATAGTCTGAGCACTGCCCAAACTTTGCAATTCCTTCATTACATCGCGTACTTCGGTCATGACGTAGCCCCTGATGAGTAACAATTGAATAGATGGGTTGACTCGTTTTACAGACTTCGTGCTGCCATGCTGCGCCTCCAAGGCTTTCCATTACTGGCAATTTATTATGGCTACCTCTTGGCGGATCGAATTGAGTCGGAAGGGTGGTAGCCTAAACCTCCGCCCAGGGGTGGTAACCCGAAAGTTGGCAATGTTAGGACTTTCAGAAAAATGGAAACCCATTTATCGTAACACAATCCGAAATCGACATCGATTGCCTCCGCCATTCGGACCGAAACTCCTGTGCTCTATGTCTAAATGGCCGTGAGCGAGTCCTGTCCCGAAATGCCTTGAGAATGACATTCAACCATTTCAGAATTCCTCATGGAACTTGGAATCGGTAAGGAATTCAATTTCTGCCGGTTGACTAATACTGCAACACCACAAACTCATTGTATTTCAACACATTTACTCCCTACTATTTGATTTTCGTTGCCATGCCGCTTGCTGAACACCAAGTATTTGAACGCGTAGGAGTTGAGGGCTTTGCCCGATTGAGTGCAGCATTCTATCGGCAGATCCCCGAGGATCCAGTTTTGGGACCAATGTACCCGCCAGAAGACTTGGTGGGAGCTGAGAGTCGATTGCGAGATTTTTTGATTTACCGATTCGGTGGTCCGCAAACCTATATTGAACAACGGGGACATCCGAGGCTTCGATTGCGGCACATGCCATTTAAGATTGACCAATCGGCACGTGAACGTTGGATGTTGTTAATGAGTAACTCACTTGACGAAACTCAGTTAGATTCCGACGCAACAGAAGTTCTCCGTACCTTCTTCGACCACATGTCTAATTTTTTGATCAATCATGAGTAAGCTTGGTAGCAGCACATTAGCTCGAAGCGCCTCAGGCAGTACCAAGAAACTAGTGGTGCTGCTGTGGTAGTAATGACTACTCAGACTGCACACAGTGGTCCAAACGCCTTGGGTCTGCTTTGTGGAATTGGGGCTGCTGTGTTCTACACCATTGCCAATATCTGCCTGCGGCAAGTTGTGGAAGTAGACCCGGTTTGGGTTTCTACGATTAAAGCTCTGCCAACATTGGTGGCGGCACTTCCCTTGGTTGCACTTCGAGCATTACGCAATCAAAGCATTTTTCCTGACCGTAGCCATGTAAAGTGGTTGGTAATCACAGGTGTGTGCGCGCAAATTTTTGGAAATGTGACCTTCCAATGGTCTCTATCCATTCTCGGGTTAGCGATTTCCGTACCAATGATACTCGGTAGTATGCTTATCGGCGGTGCAATTGTGGGGCGAGTCGTGCTGCATGAACCTGTACGCCATACGACTGTGGTAGCCATTGTGTTTCTGTTGGCCGGCGCAGTATTGCTTACTCGTGGCGCACAAAGCACGGTTAGCTCTCAGTACGAACTTACATTTGCTTTAGTTTTGCTGGCTGCGGCTGGCAACATTGCTGCGGGTATCGCCTACGCCTTTTTGGGAACGGTGATGCGAAGGAGCATGCAAGCTGGAATACCTTTGGTGTCTACTCTGCTGGTGTTGAGTACAGTTGGTACTATTTTGCTAAGCTCGTGGTCCGTCTGTCGGTTGGGAGTAAATCTTCTAGCGGTAACTTCTCAAACTCAATTTCAGACGATGCTATGGGCAGGAATATTCAATGCCGTGGCCTTCTTTTTGTTAGCCAAGGCATTACAGCACATACCGGTATTGATGGTTCAAATCCTGAATGCTTCGCAAGCAGCCATGGCGGCGGCGGCCGGTTGGATGTTGTTTGATGAACGATTGTCAGCCTACGTGCAAGCTGGGTTAGGGGTAACAGCCTTTGGACTAATTCTAGCAGGCGTGCGGCCTCGCCGATCAAAGAATGATACTAAAGATCGCCAACTGTAAAATCTAGGAGGTTAGGAATTTGGATGAAAAATGGCCTGCTCATAGGTAACGGCCAAGCTCCGGTAAACTCAAAGCCAAAGCATCGACTCGTTCACTTACCGCTCGATCTTCAATAAGCGGAGGCGCATGATGCGGTTTGATACGAGCATCTATCACGAGACTACCACGACAACCGAAGTGTTTGTTTTCAATGAAGGCCGCAACGCCATAAACGTCCCGAGCTGGATTGCTACGGGTAAAGGCTACCCATAGAAAATTCTCCAAGCTACGGCTCACAAAGTCGGAGTCATCTACTACGACCACGAGTGGGAATCTATTGACTGGATGCTCCAGAGGAATCCCATCGCATAGCCCTGCTAATGCTACCTGAGATTCGAGGCCGCAGTGCCGCATCCCTTCAACCACAAGTATGCCCGGCTGGACGACGCGGGGCCGTTGCCAACCAGTTATCTCGGATAGTTGCTCAATACCGCCAGGAAGTTCACGACCTCGTCCAGCACCAGATACGGCCACAACCAACTTCGACCCTTGGTTGAGCCCTTCACCTGAGTAATCCAAGGTATCCATCGTGGTGCAAGTGTGAAAGTGAAGGTCCCTTTGCCAATCTGCATAACGCATCACAAATTCAAAAAAGGATGGAATATCGCGCGCGTTTGGTGCTGCCGGTACTGTACCATCGACAATCCACAAATACTTGGCCAGAGATAGTTGTCCTTGGCCAAGAATTGCACATGCTTGAGTGAGCAATTCTTGTGGCTGTTGCGGCTTACAATAGGGAGTGTAACGTTCGCTGCCGACCGCGAGAAGCAATGGATGCACACCAGCTGCATCCACTGCGTGCACTTGCCGGACACCGGGTAGGACAGATGGAATAACAGGTTCGGTTAGATCGTGAATTAGCTGTCCAAAGATTGTGTCCTCCTGTGGCGGCCTGCCGACGACGGTCATGGGCCACACAGCCCCCTTTCGATGATAGACCTTGTCGACATGTAATACAGGAAAGTCGTGAATCCGCGCATAGTATCCTAGATGGTCACCAAACGGCCCCTCGGGCTTGAGAGTACTTGGTATAACTTTACCTACGATGCAAAAATCTGCATCGGCATAAATGGGAGCCTTATTGCGTTGAACAACTAAGGGAATGCGGTGACCCGCTAAGGCGCCGGCAAAGCCTAGTTCACTCATGCCCTCAGGCAAAGGCATGACTGCGGCCAATGTCATGGCTGGAGTGCCTCCGACAGAAACTGTAACCGGAAAGTCCGCACCGAGTTGTATTGCCCGCTGGTGATGAACACCAATTCCTCGATGAAGTTGATAGTGCAACCCACATTCTTGATTGTCAACATATTGGTTTCCGCTTAGTTGCACTCGATACATGCCGAGGTTTAACCCAGATAACGCTTGTTCTCCCGGAATCTGACTTAGGACTTGCGGTAAGGTAATGAATGCGCCGCCATCTTCGGGCCAGCATGTGACCTGCGGGAGATGACTGACCTGACACGGACATTCGAGAACTGGTCCTGAACGGGCAATTCTGGGACGCATATTCCAACCAACCTGAGCACCACGAGCTAAATTCAATGGGTTTTGGAATGCCTCGTGAGGATGAGACTTCCAGCGGACCGCGAGTTTTACGGTCTCATAGGTATGGCGAAAAATGAATTGCGCTCGCTCCAAGGTGCCAAACAAATTCGTGGCAACTGGAAATTGACAGCCCCGGACATTGGTGAACAACAGGGCTGGTCCTTGATTTTGAAAGACGCGACGATGAATTTCGGCAATTTCAAGGTGCGCTTTAACCTCCGTCGAAACTCGAATCAGAAATCCGTGCCGCTCAAGATCAGCTACTAATTGTTGCGTACTTCTATACTGTCGCATGTTCGGGATGTTCTCGCGGGACAGCTAGGTTGAGTGTGGAAGTCGAAGTGAAACGTCGAGGGCCCTCGATTCTAACCGCAAAGTTGTTATTCTGAATCACCGCTTGACGCGCTCCGGCGTGCAATATCCTTCATTCACGTTCTCTATATATTGAATGCCACCGATGCAAGTTAATTCGATTTCCCGTGCAATCGCCTCAATCGAGTGCGACGCGCTAATTGTATTGATGCCCTCGAATTTTGATTCACTTGCTGAGCTCGCTACTTTGGATCAAGCCTGCGGCAGATTCTTTAGTAGATTGCAGGCTTTACAACCGGCTGTGTTTGAGGCGGGAAAGGTAAGTATCCACTTTCAGGTGGTCGGACTGAGTGCACCGCGTCTGATAATCGTCGGCTGCGGCGAAAACGCACCTAGAGAGAGCGAAACCGTTTTTAGATTTGCCGGTTCTGGAGCAAAACGGGCAGCCGAAAAACCCATGTCTCGAGTGGCCTTGGCTATGCCAGGCGTAGAAACACAGCTCTGGGCGAGTGGTCTTGCGGGAGCTATGACTGGGTGTGTTGGACAGGATATTTTCAGAAATCAAAAGAACCTCTATCCCTTTGAAAGCCTCTTCGCTGTGGGGGAACTTCCTCAAGCTGAACTTTTAAGGGGACAGATTCTTGGCGAAGGAATTGTGCTTGCTCGTAAATTGGTGAACCTGCCGCCCAATTACATGTACCCCGAGTCGTTTGTCCAACATGCGGCAGATGTCGCCGTCACTTGCGGACTAGAACTGGACGTCTGGGACGAACTCCGTCTCCGTCGCGAGCGTTGTGATTCATTGCTAGCCGTTGCGGCCGGCTCGGAGCGTCCACCTCGGCTGTTGATACTGCGATATCGAGGACAAAGAGAGTGTGCCCCTGTGGCATTGGTGGGTAAGGGTGTCACATTTGATAGTGGCGGCCTGTCCCTCAAACCAAGTGATTCCATGATTACGATGAAATGCGATATGGCCGGTGCAGCTACAGTCCTGGCAACAATGCAAACCATCGCACGTTTGAAAATTGCGCAACCTGTTGTAGGCGTTATTGGCCTAGTTGAGAATATGATCAGTGGTCAAAGTTATAAACTGGGAGACGTTTTGACATCTCGAAGCGGTAAAACAATTGAGATCCACAACACGGATGCTGAGGGACGACTGGTCTTGGCAGATGCCCTGAACGTGGCTCTAGAGGAAAAGCCATGCAAAATCATTGACCTAGCAACATTGACCGGCGCCTGCGTAGTAGCTTTAGGTACTGATATCGTTGGACTGATGTCAAATAGCCAGGATTTTCAGCAACAGCTCGAAGCCGCAGCCGAGGACGTTGGTGAATGGGTTTGGCCCCTGCCAATGCACTCTCACTTTGCCGAACAAATAAAGAGTCAGGTAGCAGACATTAAGAATGTAGGCGAGGGACGATGGGGTGGTGCCATTACAGCAGCAAAGTTTCTTGAAGAGTTCGTCAACGACACACCTTGGGTCCACTTGGATATTGCGGGACCTGCCTTCTACGAAAAGCCGCGGTCCCACTGCGATGCGGGTGGTAGCGGGGTGATGGTTCGAACGCTGACCAAATTCCTCGAGTCCGAGTAATGATTGTCCGGATGCCGTACCGTGCTCGCTTTGACTGCAGGTCTACTCCAAAATCTGAAAAACAACATATGACCGAAATTGACCATTCGAATTGGTCGCGAACAATTCCCTTCAAGGTAGATGTGGCAGGCATTATTCATCTAATGGGAGCCGCCTTGTATAGCCGGCCTGAAGCCGCCGTACGTGAATTGATTCAGAACGCACACGACGCAATCATTCGGCACCGGCAAGTCGACTTGCAGTACACCGGACGTATTGATGTGGTGCAACAACGCGAATTAGGTGTACTGGAATTCCACGACGATGGAATTGGCCTAAGCGCCGAGGAAGCCGAACAATACCTAGGGACGCTAGGTATTGGAATTACAGGCCTACTGAAAGGAGAACACCCCTCGAGTGCAAGTTCATTGAGGCAATCGATGGGGATGATAGGGCAATTTGGCATTGGACTTTTTAGCGCATTCATGATTGCCGATGAAGTTACGGTAACAAGTTGTCGACGCGACGATTCTCAGGGCATTCGCTGGCGAGCGGGACCCAACACCGAGATCTTGCTTTCCAGTGATGATCGCAAATCTCCGGGTACCACCGTTTCCCTAAAACTTTCGGACATGCATCGTGACTGGCTTTTGGATGCGGACAAGTTAGAGAATGTAATACGATCCTATGCAGACTACCTGACAATTCCGATCTATCTAAATCGGGGCACATCACGAATAAACGTTATTCAGTCTCAATGGTTTGACCCCACGCCGGATGAGGAGCAACTAGAGCTTGAAATAGCATCCCATTTTGAAGAGACTCCCTTGGATGTCATACCAATCCATTGCTCAACGCCTCATCCGATTTCTGGATCGCTTTACGTTTCACCTCAACGTACGCCAGGGTTTTCAGACCTTTCGGTAGTTACTGTCACAGTTCAACGCATGGTAATTTCTAGTCGAGTTCAGGATCTGATTCCCCCATGGGCCTCCTTTGTGCGAGGAGTCCTTGAGCTTTCAGCGTGCCGCCCAACGACAAGCCGAGAAGAGCTTGTACGTGACGCCACATTTCGAAGTGTTTCTCAGGTAATCGAGAATAAGTTGTTTGAACGTCTTGAGTATTTGGCGGATTTTGACCGCAGTCGATTTGATTCCATTCTCAATTGGCATCGCTACATGCTGGCCGGCGCGGCGATTACTATCGAACGCCTGAGAACTCTCCTATCGAAAACCTATCGGTTTCAAACTTCCCATGGCGAACTCAGCTGCAAAGAAATTCTAGCAGCCAGCGGTACGAATCCAATTTTCGAATCGGAGTTCGAGCGCGTGGTCTGGTACAACTCGGATCGCCGACAAGAATCCGTAGTCAATCAGTTTTTTAGTTCCGGCATAATCCCTTGTGTCCACACGACGCGTAGCTTTGAAGAGTCATTATTGGCGGCCATGATTGCCGATGAAACCTCCGAATGTGCCACAGATTTACGCTATGCAAACCTTGCATCTCCAGGGTTTGCTAGAGATATCTTGCAAATTGGCGAAACCAAGCCAGCCTCTGAAAAATGGCAGGCGTTCTTGGAGTCGGCGAATGCGGCGATCTTGTTGGCCGAGTTCCGGGATGACCAGCCGGTCGTAGCCTTTCTCAATGAAAAGCATGAATTAGTCAAAACCTTCGACCAACTTAAGCGGAACGGGTCGGTACCCGCGGCCTTTCAGCGGTTGATTGATCGTCATTTCGATTCATGCCAACATTTACGAAATGAAGTGTTGTTGAATACGAATCACCGGTTAGTCGCCCGGGCACTCGAACAACCGACCAGTTCCCCTTTGGCCAGCGTACTGCGTCTACTAGTCCTCAACGCACTAAACGGGCTCGGGGCGGCATCGGCGCGGCAAGCCGCGCATACTCTGGCGTCGGATCTGGATTGGATTGCCGATGCGCTTTGGGGAAAATCCTAGAGAACTTGGTTTGAGTAAATCAACGATTGTGCGTTCAAGTAGATAGCGGAACGCTTCGGAAAATAGACAAACTTGCCATGTGATTACTCCGGCACACAGGCTGCGTTTGACGTTTCAATCATCTAAGTACAAGGCCTCATCCGATGCAAGATATTGATGAACAATTAAGCGCATTGGTTGAGCAGATGTACGAGCTAAGCAAGCGCTCGCACATTCGCTCGGCGGTTCGTGTGGCCCAGGAAGTTCGTCGTCTGGCTCGCGCAGAAGAGCGGTTGACGCCCTACGCCGATGCCTTGTTTCGCATCATGGTTGACGGTCCAAACCTCATGGAACCCAACCTAGGTCGTGATGCGGCTGTTGAACTAATCGGTATCCTCGAAAGCGAGGAACGTGCTCGCAGCATTCAACCCGATTTGTCAGAGGTGGAATACGAGCATGCCGTCCTTTGGATGAGTGCTTGCGCTTACGATAATCTTGCCAAGAACACCGCTACCATTAGTGGCTATAACTCTGAAGGCATGCAGCAGTGTATTAATGACGGGATTCAAGTTTGCCGGAGAACAGGCAAGTTACAATGCGTAACTTGTTTTCGAGAATATGCGACAGACGTATATGCGGCATCAGACGACTTGGATATGGCCATGCATTTCGCAAGGCTGGGCATCCAAAACGAACGGCGAGGCCCTCATGACCGACGTTGGGTTGGAGCTCGCGATTTGTTCAACCTACAGTTGCTTAGCGGGGATTTGGAGGGCTGCCAAGCGATTGGCGAGCAGCTACTGGAATTGGCACCAACTTATCACACGCCCGCCGACTCTGCCAAACATACATTTCTCTTGCTCGAGCGGCTGTGTTTTGTTTCTGGTAAGGATCTTACACCTGAGTCCTCGCCTGAATTTCCGCCTGAAAAAGAGCATCCGCTGTTTGACATGTTCCGGGAGCAAAATCGAGCTGTCCGAGAACTACTGGACGGAGAAGTAGATCAGGCAATAAGACGCCTCACTAGCCTCGAACAAAACGTACAACAAAGACAATGTCTAGTGTATTTCTTTGATACGCGACTGAAGCTAATGTCTGCATTACGATTCGCCGGCCGTGATGAACTCATACCGCGATTGGCAACAGATGTAGAACAAAAGGCTCGTCAAGCTTGCGACTGGCTGACGCTCCGATTGAGTCAGTTGCTAGCGAGCGCTGATGCACCTTTATCTCCCCTACCTACGTTACGCTCCTATGGAATTGGCCCATTTGCATTGGTGCAAAAACCTGCCAGTGCACCTCCGGAAGAATGTTCGACTTCGTCGCTACCGATTGACGACAAATCACGGGAGTCGGCGGAAGAGGAGCGTACGCAGACAGGCAACGAACCACCCACGGAATTCATCGCAACAGTTTGGCAACGACTTATACCTTCTCTCGTTTTGGAACCCGCGGCGCGTGCAGAGAATTTTCTACAGTTAAGAGACGAAGTGTTAGAGGTTCGGTGCACGGACACCCTAGAGGAAGCGCGCTGGCTGATCCACACAATGTACTTTCTATTGGACGAAAAGATCGAATCGGAGTCCATTTGGTTGTGGGCACAGACAGTGGCCTCACAATATGCGCAAGACGGTATTTGTATGAGTTTGCTAGCTAATTTGGGAGCGGGATTGCGATATGCGCATGATGCGGACGAACAGCTCATTGGCGATGAAGAACTCGAACGATTATTCCGCACATCCTTGGCACTGGCCGACGATAGTTCTCGAACATTCGAACGCGCTGGACGATTCTTTCAATATCATCATCAACTTGGTGAGGCCGAACGCTGTTATGCTCGTGGCTTTCGACTGGACCGGAAATCTGCGACGCTTGCGCAGCTGCTAGCAGATATCTACAATCAAACCGACCGTCAGCCCGATGCGTTAGCCGTGCTTGATTTGTGCCTGCGTGAGGGGTGCGAAGATTCGCAACTTGCATGGCAGGCTGCGGTGAGCGCGTTCCAGCTGGGACAATTTACGTCAGCGTTGACCTACTTGGAGAAATACGAAAACACGGTGCAAGATGATCCTTGGACGGGCTTTTATCGTATCGCTTCTCAGCTGGAGTTAGATCAATTTGAGGATGCAGCACAAAGTTTACACGAGGCAAGAGTGCTAAGGGAGCAAATGCCAGGCGCTTGGCATATTCTCTCTGCGTCTACAGCCGCTGGTTTAAAGGACATCGCTGCCTATACAGAGGAGCTTACAACTGTTCTACAGATAAAACTCTCCGGTCTTGCCCATGTCACTCCACCGATACTAGCTCAATTGTTTCGTCGTTTGTGGCTAAACCATTGCTCAATTGAAAATCAGATTCCCCAATCCGAAGCGTTAGTCAAACGCATGTTAGAAACAGGACTAGCACCAAACGAGTACTTCAATCACAGGCGGTTACAGGTAGCAGCGGCTGAAGGACTAAGCTATTTTCAAATCACGCTGCGACAATCGCTACCTGACGAGTGGGCAGAATCGACCGGCTGTTTGTGGGAGCAGGACGACTGGAAGGCCTATGAAATAACCTGGGGTGTTCTTGCAGAAAGCGAATCTGAAGCCATCCAGTCGGTCAATCAACAGCAGGGGGAGTTTTGCATTTGGCCGTTTGAAATAACCGATATTCAATTGATTGATGAAAACTACCGTGATAATCCTGGCATATGCTGGCAAGGATTTCGCGCTGGCGAAGTACCACCGTCGGTCGACCAGTGATTTCCCTTACGGAAACGCACATTTTGGCAGAGTTGTGGACCATTATATTTGCGAACCGAACAACGAAGGCTCTTGCTAGCTGACTTCTTCTGAGTGACAATTTTGGTTCCTTGCGCTAGCAGGCTGCTGAAAAAGCAACCCGAAGCGTCGGCGAGGGAATGTGGCCAGCCCCTCGCTGACGCTCTGACGCTTCGGGTTCCTAATCGTCCACAAGATTTTGCAAATCGACTTTTTCATCTCCCTACTAATGTGTCTCACAAAGTACTTTTCGCGGTTCCCTCTTGTTCATGCACCGGCAGCCAAAAACTCCGACCGAGAAGTCAAACTGGACAGGATTCGCTGGGAAGCTGTTGGTATTGATCTTTTCCACCTTTGTCTATTTGGCTGCATTGGGAATTTGGGTCTACGACTGCATTTTCTTTATGTCGTGGTTAGATCCAGTTATAGAGTTATTTGTCCACCCAGCATTTCATGTTGCGATTGTGGCCATGGCTGTACTGCTCTGCGTACCCCTGCTACCCAAAAGCCGCTGGAGATGGATGCCTATAACGGGCATACTTGTTTTACTTACCGTAGTGCAACCATGGAGGTTGCTTCCTTATCACGATTGGGTGACACCGGCCGACTCCGCCCATAAGATCAAGGTACTCTCCTGGAATGTACTGGCAACGAATCAGCATTACGATGAGATTGAAAAAGTTCTTCTGGAATCTGATCCGGATGTCCTGTTGTTGTTGGAGGTGCGGCCAGGCTTGCTCGACTACTTCCCATTCTTGGACGAAAAGTATTCCCAGAAGTTGGTTCGCACTAGCTGGGGTGGTTCTGGGATTGCCATGTTTTCGCGAGTGGCCGGAACTGAGATGCGTTTTGAAGATTTTGCTTTGCCATCACAGCCTGGTATCGTGGCCTCAATTCCTATCGGCGGCGAAGAACCTCTGAGTCTTATAGGTCTTCACACATTGTCTCCGATGCCACCAGAGCGGGCAGTTTTCAGGGACTTACAACTAGCTGCCGTAATTAAACGAATGAGCAGCGTTAGTTCTCCCATTTGCTTGACAGGCGATTTAAACACCACGCCTTGGTCTCGCGGGTTCCGTCAATTATTAGAGGCGGGCTTTGCAGATTCACGAATGGGATGCGGCAATCTAGCTTCCTGGCCAGCTCCCTTGGGGATCTGGGGAATTCCAATCGACCACGCGCTAACGCGTGGAGCGTGCACCATCACGAATCGTCGCGTGCTAACGGTTGGGCCGGGTTCGGATCATCGTCCTATTGAGTTTTATCTCAACTACTAGAAGTCCGAACGCGCTTAGGGCTCAAATTGGAACTCGATTTTTCCCAGGTCGCCGTAATCCGCAACATAATTACCAACTTCTGCCGGATGAACTTGCCCCAGTGCGCCTGCAATAATGAGATCACCAGCCCGCAGAGTGTATCCTTGGTCAACCAACTGATTCACTACCTTGATGAGATGTTGCCAGAGGCCACTGGAAATTGTATCTCCAGCTACTGCATGTAATTTGGTTCCACTACGATTCAGCTGAATGCTCAACGAGGCGGGATCAAAATCATCTGGGGAGATGCCATGTGGGGCAACAAGCACGCGTCGGGAACCGATATTAGCTGCTACCACATCCTGAATCTTCGTTTCCCCTTGCATTAATTGTTCGATGCGGGCTGGCACTTCGATTACGGGTACGATCGTTTCAAATGCCTTGCGGACTTGCTTTTCCGTGCTAATTCGAGTGGAGATATCCAATCCCTCGCTGACGATAAACCCGAGTTCCGTTTCAATGGCTGACGGCCCTAAATTGTTTAGGCTGAGTAAAACTGGCTCGTCCGCTTCTAACTTTCCATCTTGATATAGAACACCGGTAGCTGGCCCAGTCAATCCGGCCGCCTGCTGGGCTGCCTTAGTGACATAGCCAGCCTTATAGCCTAGTACTGCCCGGTTTCGCTTTTGTGTTGCCACCAACGCGCGCTGGATTGCGTAGGCATGATCGAGTGTGACGTCAGGGTAAAGCTTGGACAGTGCCTGGGGTTTCGTTGGATTCGTCGAAGCGGCTGCTAACAGCTTGGAGTACGAACTGACAAATGGAGGATCGAAGAACCCTTGCAATCGAATCCATGCTTGATAACTTTCCTTCCATTGTCCAAGAGGCAAAGCCGTATCACGTGCTCCGAAACCATGTCCGCCATCCTGATAGATGTGCATTTCCATCGGTACGCCGTGTTTCTTTAGTTCAACTCCCAGTGCCAGACTGTTCTGGCTGGCATCTGGAAACGCGTGCACTATAAAAGTTGGTGGAATGTCGTCAAGCTCGCCAAGCTTCTCTGCAATGTCTGGCCTTAATTGACCAGTTCTGAAGCTGACTATTCCACCTGGGTAAATCAAACAGCTGCAATCAGGCCGAGTAGAAAGCTGATCTGCTTCATCGATCGCGTCATAGCCTCGCGATTTGTAATGAGTAGAGAGGAGTAAAGCCACCTCCCCACCGGCTGAAAATCCCATGACCCCGACGCGGCTAGGGTCGATTTGAAAATCACTGGCATTCAGCCGCATTATTCCGATAGCACGTTGGGCATCGAGTAAGGCGGTACTGGAAGGTCCGGGGACACGGTATTTGAGCACGAACACTGAAATGCCCAAGGGATTAAGCCAATCGGCGATTTCGACACCCTCATGCTCATATGCCAAGCGCTGCATGCCTCCCCCCGGGCACACCAACACCGCTGCACCAGTGCGAACATGCTCTGGCGCCAAGAATACGGCAAGTCGCGGAATTGCAATGTTCGTGTACTGGTCGAACGTACGTCTTCTGCTAGTTACAAGCTGTTCAGGCTGCGATGGGTCAGCACGACTTTCCCCTGGCATAATCCCCTTTGGCCAGAGATCGATATACTGCGAAGGCTCTGCTGCATGAGTTACAAAACTGGCAGAGAAGGGAGTTCCTGTAGCTTCGAACACTAGCAAGAAGACAGCGAATCCAATTCTTGGGCGCAACATAAATTACTCCAACGAGAACTGCCAAGACACAGCGAACGATATGGTTCTGAGCAACCAATGGATCTACATTGTATGAAAAACCAAGCTGTCGCATTATTGGAATCTTCAATTTCGCGGAGTTATCATTGAGTACCTCAAACTGGTTGTCAACTTGTTGATGCACCCACTACCAAGTCGCATTTGGTCAAATGCGTTCCCACGCTCTTACGAGTTAACCGGAACCAAACCGAGCCTGCTCAAGTCGCGCCCTCGTCACGCACTTTCGGAGCGGCATGTTGGCAAGGACGGTAACCTTATTCCGTTCGCACTGAGAGCGTACTGTAATTCATGCACTGAGTCGTTATGGTCGGAAGGCAATAACACGGAACCCTATGTGATCCGCGCGTCGTTCCGGTTCATAACGCAATCGCACTGCCGAGCGACAAAACTCAGCGTTTTCCACCCACGCGCCGCCCCGTCGCACGCGGGAAAATGTACCGTCCCCGTTCGGCGTGCCCTTATCATGAAACAAATCCGGATCCACTCCGCCAGGCAACTGCGCATGATACCAATCACGACACCACTCCCATTCATTTCCGTGCATGTCGTGCAATCCCCACGAGTTCGCCGCATGGCTTCCCACTTGCGATGAAGCCGATCCTGGTACTCCGGTCGGCGTGCCGTTGTATGGCATTCCAAAACGCGCAATCTTTTCGTTCAATATCATGCCATACGAAAACGCCGTGGTGCTTCCCGCTCGACACGCATACTCCCATTGAGCCTCTGTCGGTAGTCGGAACTCCCAATCTGCAGGCAATTCGCTGGACTTGTGCGCTAGCGCCGTGAGCTGTCGGCAAAACTTCTCGGCTTCGGGAAAGCTGACCGAATAGACAGGGAAATCGTCGCCCACGTCGGCATTCACAATTCCCGGCAAGTCTCCCGCGATTTTGCCCCAGTGTCTTTGACTCACCTCATACTTGCCCATCCAAAATCCCTTGGTCAACGTCACCTCAACTTGTGCTTCATTGGCCCGATGTCCGGGCTCATGGACAGGACTGCCCATCAGGAAACGACCAGGCGGACACCAACAAAGTGGGATGTTGGCAACCTCCCGTTGGTCTCCTGCCCTCGATCCGTTGAAACTCTGCGAGTCCGTCTCTGTTGGGCCATCGGCAGGAGCAGACCATGCGACTGGTTGGAGTCCAGTCTCGAAAAATGCTAATACGACCAGTGAACTAAGTAAGTTGGCAAAGGACAGCACTGTTCTCGCATATTGCACTCCTGAAGTAGGATGTCCAACCACATTTAGCGCCACGAATCGATCTCGAACTTGCGCAGATCTGTCGACCATCATTGCGCCCCGCGACTTTGAAGAAGCTCGACCATTTCCGAATTTCCACGGCGGATTGCCCATGCCAACGGCGTGGCCCAGGGTGGGTCGTCCGGCAAATTGGCTCGTGCGCCCCGCTCTATGAGTAGTTCTGCCATCTCGAGTTGACCGAACTTCGCAGCCCATCCCAGCGGCGTTGAGCAAAGATCTTCGTCACGCGCATCAATCGCGGCCCCACGGTCTAAAAATTGGACTGCTTTCTCGACGTTTCCATTTCTCGCGAATTGGTGCAACGCTGTGATCATCAACCAGTCGGGCTGACTCGGATTCATGCCGTGCTCAAATAAGATATCGTTCAGTGCACGCGTCTTTGCACCCACGGACCAAGCGGGAAATGTCACCCGACTCGGCAGCTCAGGGTAGTAACGCAGCAATAATCGCATGAACGATTCATGACCCTCTCCGGCGGCATTGGCCAACGCTTCTGGATCGTCTGCCAGCGACGGATCGGCCGCAAAAACAGCGGCTGCCGTCCGGACGTCGCCATCGTAAGCCAGCAAGTGCACAGCGCGGCTGGCGCCGTAGGAGCAAAGCAATTCGATCATTGCCTGGTCGTTGTTGGAGATCGCGCGAGAAAGCGCATCGGCCGAGCTTTCAACTTCCGGGTTCGGATATGCGCCGTGGTCCAACAGAAGCTTAGCGATCTCAAGGTGGCTGTTGGCGGCTGCCGCATAGAGAGCGTGACCATGAGGTGCGATTCCTTCCTCCGCCAAATTCGGATCTGCGCCATGATTGAGCAGGAGCTTAACAATTTCTAGATGTCCTTGGGCGGCGGCGTTCTTCAGCGGGGCTCCGGAGCATTGGTAGTACGTGATGCAATCCGACAGCCGATTGGCAAGCGAGGCGTCGGTTGCCAGCAATTCTCGTACTCTTGCCACGTCTCCCAGATGGCAGGCGGTGCACAGATCGCAGTTCGCGTCTTTCGCTCGCAGGTGTGAGATAACATCTAGCGGTGTCACGGGCCAATCCGCAGCGACATCGCGCCAGCCCCGGAAATGATAGTCGCCATGGTTGAGTTGAATCGGACGGGCGCCGTCGAGACGGACTGCTTCGATGTCTGCTCCACGCGCCAGCAGTTCGTCGATGATGTCGAGTTGCCGTGTCATCACCGCCCAATGGATCGGCTGATTGGAACGCTCATCTCCGACATGAAGCAATTCAGGTGAATGGTCAAGCAAACTGCGCACTTCGGCAAGGTTGTGGGCGCGGATCGCCGCCGCAACTGCCTCTCCACGACAAGATGCGTTGAGCTTGGTAGAATAGTGCTCCATCAGCAACCGCTGCATGTCGGCGTAACCACGATCATGGCAGATGTCGAGCAGGCTGTCGTTGACCGCGAGGCTCAAAGGATCGGCACCACGGCTGAGCAAGAGTTGCACAATGGCCAGCTGATTCTCGCGAACAGCAAAGTAGAGTGGCGTACGGTACGCATAATGACTGCGAACAAGTGCTGGGTCCGCTTGGAGCAGGCTCTCGACACCGTTGATGTCTCCGGAGGCACACGCGCAGAGCATCTCCCACACATCGACGCCGCGACCTGACGACCATACGAGAGGAGCGTTCGATTTAAGTTTCTCTGGTCGGTACATCTCTGTATTCCAAGAGGTCTGCAGGCTGGCAGGCAAGTGCTTTACAAATCGCGTCCAGCGTGGAGAGCCGAATCGCTTTCGCTTTGCCATTTTTCAAAATGGAGATGTTGGCCATCGTGATGCCGACTCTGTCGGACAACTCGGTTACGCTCATTTTTCGCTTCGCCAACATGACGTCAATGTTGATGATAATGGCCATGCGGGTCTCGTTACACGGTTAGGTCGTTCTCAGATTTTAATTCTAGGGCATTGAACAGTATCCGTTCAAACATGGCCGCAACAGTGGCGACGACCATTGAAGGGATCGAAACGAGGAGACCCATAAAGATTGG
>JAGQOY010000132.1 GCA_020427005.1 Planctomycetales bacterium | reverse complement strand
GCAATCCCGCCTCCTACCCGATGCCTTGATAACAGAAATGTGTGCGCGCCAATCAACAGCAAGGAAATATCAAAGTTCCGGAGTAAACAGGCCAAGAGACGAGCTCAACGAGTTGGAAGCGGAATGCGTGACGATTGATCGCCTGATGGACTTGTCCACTTTTGCGTGCGAAGCGTTCCAGCGTGGAAACCCCTAAAGCGGCATTTTCGTGTAAGCAAATGCTGCTGGTGATTCGTGTCCAGATTCATGTTATTCTGTAACAAAATGCTAATTTTTGGTTTCTTATAGCTCACAGCATTCAGACTTATATGACACGCCGACATCAAGTGATCCATTCCTTAAAGCGAGCCGCGTCGTCTGCGTCCTGGATGGTAGTAAGAAGAGTTCTCTGGACAACATCCCTTTGTACATTGCTCATGGCGATGATTGGCACTCTAGGCTGTGAACCTGCATCCTCAACTTCCAGCGTCAACGAGCAGATAAAGGAAGAAGAGAATGCGCCTGAAGCAAATCAATTGGGCGCGGTCGATCGATTAGACAATGCGGGTTCCGACTTCAAATTGCCGAGCACCGAGAGCGAGGTCACGCCTGTTTCGAGTAACGCTTCTCAAGTGGCTCCTCCTGGCACCGCCGTGTTGCTACTCACGGGCCCATTGCCAACGGCCTCGGCGACCATGCGCCAAGAGGCAGAGGCTCTACTTGGGGAGCTGGCATCGCGGCCACTACAAAGTCCTGATTCGTTAGAGGTTCAGGCACGCTTTCATTTCATGTTCGGGCAGAACGCTGAGGCCGAGAAATGTTGGCAGCGCGCGCTGGAGTTGGTACCTAACTACGCATATGCTCATCATGGCTTGGCTAAAGTGGCCATGCTGCGGTCAGAGTATTCTCGAGCCAAGGAGTTGCTCACACAAGCGATCGTCGATTTATCTGGCAACGAAGACGTAGTGCACGACCTGCACAATACATTGATGAAACTCGGCGAAGTGTCAGAGGCTATCCGAATACTGGATCAATACGTTGAGCGCAACGGTGGTTCGGCCGATTCCTATTTATTGCTCGGAAATGCATTTCTGACGCAGAAAGATTATGCACGAGCAAAGGAGTCATTTGAACGCGTTCTGTCGCTAGATCCAGAGTCAACTCGTGGGCAACAGGGACTTGGTTCAGCTTTGTTGCGTCTGGGAATGCGCACTGAAGCACAGCAGTTGTTGGAAAAACAGCGAGCTAGAAGGCAGGAAACTTCTTCTCAAAATCGAAGTGCAGAAGAAGTCTTTGCTGCTGAATGTAGCGACTATTCGACCAGATACCTGTTTGCCGCGCGCGTTTACTCGCAATTAGGTGACCAAGCGATGTCCGAAGCATTGCTTCGGCGTGCCACCGAACTCAACCCGCAGAGTACAAAAGCGTGGACCTTACTTTTCGATTTCCTGCAACAGCATGACCGATTGGTCGATGCCGTATTGAGCGCCGAGCACATGTGTGAGATTAACCCAAAACATGCGAGCTGCCATTTTACGTTGGGCGTATTGAGAAACCGAGCTGGCCGTCCGAAGGAGGCGTTAGCTGCATTTCAGAGAGCACATGAGTTAGCACCCGAAAGCCCATTGACGCTCGAATCGATGATTCGCATTCAAGTGCAACAGCGCCTCGACATACAACGAGCAACCGAACTGGCTCGCAAACTGGTGAGCTTGCGGGGACTTGCCAGCGATCATGAATTATTGGCCCAATGCTGGGCTGTTCAGGGCAATTTGGATCAGGCATTCACCGAACTGACAGCAGCCATTGAGCTCGATCCGGCAAACGTTAATTACCAGCAGGCGATGGAACAATTGCGGCAAGCGCGGGGGGAGTCCAAGTGAGGCTCGTGCGTGAAAGGTTTTCTTGGAATAGTCTGTTAGTCCTTGCATGTATTCAGCAATTAACAATGGCCCAAGCACCAACGTTTTTGCAAGATGTAACCCCAGAATCCGGCATTCAATTCCAGCATTTTAGTGGGAATTCTGGTAAGCACTTTATCGTTGAGACGGTTGCAAGTGGCCTTGTTTCCTTCGACTTCGATGGTGACGGATTGTTAGACATTTACTTTCTAAACGGAGCGCCTCTGCTCAATCGATCTGCCGATCCACAACCAACAAATCATTTATATCGCAATGAAGGCGATTTTCGATTCCATGACGTAACTCAACGGGCAGGTGTCGGTGATACAGGATTTGCATTAGGAGGAGTCGCGGGAGACTTCGACAATGATGGAGATCAAGACTTATTTATAAGCAATTTTGGTAATACAGTTCTGCTGGAAAATAGTGGTGACGGCACATTTGTTCGACGTGAATATTCAGCTCCCCACGAGCGGCCTCAGGTAGGCGCTGGTCTAGCGTTGCTGGACATTAACCGCGATGGGCTGCTCGATTTGTATGTTGCCAACTATGTACAATTCGGCTTTGACCGCGATGTGTCTCGCGAGATTTTTGGAGTTCCCGCAGCGCCTGGACCCAAAGATTATTTACCAGAGAAAGATTGCTTGTACCTCAACCTCGGAGAGGGGAATTTTTTGGACATCAGCGCGCAATCGGGAATCTCAGATGTCGCCGGTACTGGGATGGGAGTTATTGCCTTCGACTTTGATCGAGATAGCGACACAGATATTTTTGTTGGCAATGATTCAGCGCCCAATTTTCTGTTTGAAAATTTGGGGGAATCTAGTTTTGCCGAAATTGGCCTGTTAGCAGGTCTGGCATACGACGTTACGGGTGCTCAGCAAGCAACAATGGGTGTTGATTTCGGCGATTACAATCACGATGGGTGGTTAGACTTGGTGACAACGAATTTTGCGGACGAAGTCCCAACTTTGTACGAGAATTCAGGGGCAGGTTTTTTCGATGACGTTGGCGTAGCGGCTGGATTAGGAGTTGCTAATCGAAGTGTCACATGGGGAGTTGCCTTTGTTGATATCGATAATGATTCATGGTTGGATCTGTATATCGCTGCTGGCCACTTGATTTCAGGTGTGTCTCGCCTGAACGACACCGAACGATTCGAAGCACCAAACCTTTTGCTTCTAAACGATGGGGGCGGCAAATTTACAAACTGGAGCCATACTGTAAAAGGGGACCGTCCTGAGAGAGTCAGTCGCTCGGTAGCGGTCGATGATTTTAATAATGATGGACGAGTGGATGTAGCTGTTCTCAATCTGAATGACACACCTCAGCTCTATGCCAACGTGTGCAACTCAACACCTGCAAACCACTTTCTGAATTTGCATTTGGTTGGTCAACTGAGCAATCGTGATGGGGTCGGCTGCGAGGTCATAGTACGGGCCGGTTCACTTCAATTAGCTCAACAGACGTGCAGAGGTCGTGGTTATCAAAGTCACTTTGGAAGTCGCTTGCATTTTGGTTTGGGTAAACATGCTACAGTGGATTCGATTACTATTTCATGGCCCAGTGGCGTCGAACAACAAATTGGACCAATATCTGGGGATCGTTTCATGACCATTTTCGAGCCGCCCGCTGATGCAGAGCAGAGTGGGAAGGACCAATGACAAGAATCATGTCAATTCTTGGGATTGGAGTTTTTATCGCAGTCTTGGGCGGCCTATTTATTTGGCAAAATCTCAAGACGCAACCAGCAAACCTGACTCCTAACCTGCCCACACTCGAAGATGGCCAGTACGCGTTGCGCCAAGGCGATGCACCGATGGCTTTGGAGATCTCTCGTCAGCTGCTTGCCAACGCGGAACCAACCACGGAAGTGTTGATGTTGGCAGCTGAAGCCACATCGAAATTGCAGCGATTCGATGAAGCCTTGGCATTCTACCAGCGCGTGTCTGCTGAGCGTCCCATGGAACTTGCAACAGCCAAGTGGGCCATGGGGGAAATCTATTGTCACTTGGGATGGGCCCGGGAAGCATTTGCGTCGTTAGAACAAAGCCTAGATCTTAATCCTGAACTTGGTTACGCGCACGAAAGGCTCATTTGGTTATTGAATACGTTTGGCCGTCGCCGCGAAACACAACCTCACTTATTGGCACTATTGCGAAGCGGGCAAACGACGATTGAACATTTGATGTACCTGGGGAATCTAAACAAGGAAGTCGATAGTCAACAAGAGCTGTCAAGATTTGAACACGCCCGACCGTTGGATCTTTTACCGAATCTACCTCGTGCCAAAAAAGCCATCCAGACTGGCGATTTTGGCCTCGCTCTTAAGCTACTAAGTCAACTACAGGCGCAGTACGAACAGCTCCTTGAAGTGCATGTTGTATTGGCCCAGGCTCAGCTGAAGCTGGACAGCTTTGACCGGCAGGCTTGGGAAGCAAGTCTGCCGGCAGGTGCCGATGACTCAGCCGACGTGTGGCTCATACGCGGATTGGATTTGAAATCAAGGAAGAGATTGCCGGAAGCAACACGTTGCTTTTTGGAGGCGGTGCGGCGAGATAGCAACCATTTGCAGGCTCATAACGAAGCCGCCCAAGCACTATCTATCCTAGATGCGAACGACCTGGCCAAGCCCTTTGCTCAACGCGCCAAAATGCTTCAGGAGCTGAACTTGGCACTGGAGCAGATTTGGGTGTCACCGGGGTTTGAACCACCACTTCAGCAGGCTGCCGAGCTATGTATGGAACTTGGACGCATGTGGGAGGCAGTCAGTTGGGGAGCTTTCGCGCAAAGTGCCTTCCCTCAGAGCCAATGGATAGAGGAGTTGCGAGCCAAGCTGGCGAGTTCGATTAAGTTTGACGCCGACCTACCGCAAACGCTGGTGTCGTCCAATCTCGTGGCGAATGCCAGTTGGGTTGGTGATTTTCCTCTACCGGTTTCCTATGAAATCGATTCTCCTGAAGTTATTCCAGATACGAGGATCGAAACTTCAATCGCCAAAAAGCAGATCGTTCTTGAAGACGCTACTCAAGCCTGTGGGCTGGAATTTGATTTCTACAATTCTTATGACGTCGACAATCCGGGGCGCAGGATTTTCGAAATCATTGGCGGTGGCATAGGCTGCCTGGACTTCGATCTGGATGGCATTGTAGATGTGTTTATGTCGCAAGGTCGGCAATGGCCACTGACTTTAAAGGATCCGATTCATGAGGATCAACTTTTCCGCGTAATTTTGGGTGAAGGTCCGGACGATCATCCTCGAGTGTTCAATGTAACCAATCACGTGAGAATTTCAGAGTCGGCCTTTGGACAGGGAGTGGCTATCGGCGACCTTAATGCGGATGGGTGGGATGATATATACGTCTGCAATGTAGGCAGAAATCAAGTGTGGCTAAATCAGGGCGACGGAACATTTATCGATGGTAGTCCTATCATGTTGGCCGATTCATTCGATCCGTGGACTGTAAGCGCTGCTATCGCAGATTTGAACGGAGATGGATTGCCTGAAATATACAATGTTAACTATGTTTCAGGAGACGATGTATTTACGCGCCGGTGCGACATTGCAGGGCAACCGCGAGCTTGCTCGCCACTCGTATTCCAGCCAGCCAAGCAGACGATTTTGGTGTCCAACCGAGATGGCGTCTATCGGCGGTATGAGCATCCGAGTGTGCAACAACTTTCTGCCTACGGCCTGGGAGCCATTGCAGCAAAATTCGGCGATGACAGATTGCCGAGCATTTTTGTCGCGGTCGATCAACAGGCCAACCTACTGCTTCAATCTAATCTCGATGATTCAGATTTCGGCTTTTCAATTAGCGACACTGGCTTGCTAAGCGGCTGTGCTTATAATGCTGCTGGTGAAGCACAAGCGTGTATGGGAATTGCTGCCGGAGATGTCAATCGAGATGGACAAGTTGATTTATTCGTAACCAATTTTTATCGAGAGCACGACACTCTTTATGTGCAGGATCAAGGCACGTTTTCTGATGCCACTGCTGCAGCTGGTTTATTAACGCCTACTTTACCCATGCTTGGATTTGGGACTCAGTTTATCGACTTGGATCTCGATGGCTGGCTAGATATCGTTGCGCTTAACGGACATATTGATGATCAATCGCATATCAACATTCCTGAGCACATGCCAGCTCAATGTTTTATCAATATTGAGGGTCAGCGTTTCATCGAAGTTCCAGGAACAGAACTGGGAGGGATTTTTCATGTCCCAGGACTGGGACGTGCCTTAGTAGTAATTGATCTCGATCAAGACGGTTCACCGGACTTGATAAGCAATGACCTGGAGGGCCCCTCTCGAATTTTACTCAATCGCACACCACCGGAATCGGAGTTTTTGCGTCTTACCTTAGTCGGTGTTCAGTCAGAAAGATCTGCCA
This sequence comes from Planctomycetales bacterium, assembly GCA_020427005.1. Taxonomy (GTDB): domain Bacteria; phylum Planctomycetota; class Planctomycetia; order Pirellulales; family Pirellulaceae; genus Aureliella. The sequence continues at coordinate 12,829 of JAGQOY010000132.1, read as the reverse complement.
TTGGTTGTCAGGCTTCACTTTCTGGACCTGGAGGATATGAGCAGAAACTACAGTTGATTGGCGGTAGCGGCTACCTAGCTAGCAACGAACGCAGCTTGAATTTTGCAGTCCCACGCGGTGTGACGGAACTTTCATTAGACCTGGTTTGGCCTAGCGGTGTGCATGAGACTTATGACGCCCTCAACCCAGGTTCCAGCTACGTGGCCATTGAAAGCAACTCTCTTACCCGGTTTGTCATTCAGGGAAAGTAAACTGCTCTCTACGGACTCATGCAAACGCGTTGGAATTTAGAACCCGCAGTAAGTAAATAGTAATGCCTATGAAGAACAAGGTAAGTTCGGACCACTCGGCATCCCATTCGGTTTTTGACGAGAGTGCCTCCATTGCATCCAGTGGGCACACTCAACGCAATCGGCGAGCCAGGCGATGGTTATTAATTTGCCTGCTAGTACTTGTCGTCGGATTATCCATTCGTCTAAGCAGCCAATATCAAACATCGCGACGAGTGAGAACCTTTCAAAGGCAGTGTGACATTTTGCTGGCGGATGAAAATTGGCCCGAACTTGAAAATCAAGCACGCCAATGGGCAGCTTGGCAACCTCTAGCTAACGAACCATGGCACTTCGCAGCGCAAGCCGCGATCCACATGGAACAATGGGAACAAGCTGTTTTGTATTTGGAGTCGATGTCTTCAGAAGCTTCACTGGCCGACTTGAAAGAACTAGCTCGTCTGCAGATGGAGGCGCTAAATCTTCCCCTGCAGTCGGTTGCTACGCTTCAACGTACTCGCAAGTCCTATCCAAAGGATACTGAATCTCACTTGCGGTTACTCTTTTGGTATTCGATGACTTGCCAGCGCCAGGCGTTGGAGGCGGAAGTTCGGCAAGCGATTGCAGATGGGGCCGACGAACTTCCGACCTACGCCCATTATTTTGCCAAACAATGGCTGACCTATAACAATGGATTTCAAATGAATCACTTTTGGGCGGAGGCTGAACCTGAGTCACCTCTCTTCGAAGTCGCGGGGAGTGTACACATGAAGGCCAATCGAAGCCCAGATGCCCAAGTGCTGGCAGATCGTTTGCCTGTTGACGAGTACATAGCCCAAGTCAGAGAATTGCGTAAGAAGTACCCAGCTAACAGCGAGTTGTTGGCAGCTCTTCTAGATTATCAGTGTGAGGCGGGAGATTTGGACGCAGTAACCCGTTTACTGATAGAAGCGGCGTCTGAGACCGCAACCGACAACCGATTTTGGCGATACAAGGGTTGGGTGCATATGGCCAGACAGGAATGGAGCCAAGCAGAACAGGCGTACAATCGCTCGCTTGAATTATGGCCCAGCGATTGGCTCAGTCGGCAGGAACTGGCAACCGTCTTACGTCGACAGAATAAGGCTGAAATGGCAATGGCTATGCAAGAATTGGCAGACCTGGGAAAAGATATTGAGCAGGCCATTCGACTGGCTCCTAGCGTTATGTCAATTTCAAGATCAACATACGAAGATTTACAGCGTTACTTATTGGACAGTGACGATCACGAGGTTGCTCAAGCATTGCGGGCAAAATTGTAGCGTGAAATGAGGCTCGGAAGTGACGTCGACGCTCCTACAACGAAACTCTAGAGAACAAGCCACAATTGCTGTAACAATGGGACAGCAAATAATGATCGCGTGGCTGTTTTTCTCCTTCTTGAGCGGCTGCTTTCAAAAGTCCAATGTTGCATCATCCACCAGGCCAACTGCGAACCAAGCTAAGTCTGCAAGCAACGCAGAAACCGTAGATTCTGACAGTCTGCAATCGCCTTTTTCAGACCTGCATGTGGAGTCCACTCATTCTCGTCAGCCTGATGATGAAGTGGGCATCCAACTGGAGGATGTAGCTTCTACTCGTGGAATTACACATACGTATGAGAACGGCGAGACTGGACGCTGCTTAATCGTTGAAACCATTGGTGGAGGCGCAGGCTGGTTGGATTATGACTTGGATGGAAGATGGGATGTCGCTCTTAATCAGGGAGGTGACCCGACTGCTTTGTCCGTGGAAGGGCAGCCAACAGATCGGCTTTTTCGACAACTTGAGTCTCAATTTGTAGATGCGACGAAGGGTAGTCGGCTCAATGAACTCAACTATAGCCAGGGAATTGCAATTGGCGACTTTAATAATGACGGACTTGATGATGTCTACATTACCAATGTCTATGCCAATACCTTTTGGATGAACTGTGGTGACGGTACTTTTCTGGAAATCGCCTCATTGGCTCACGTAGATGATGATAAGTGGGGAGTTTCGAGCGCATGGAGCGATTTGGATCTGGACGGTGATTTGGATCTATATGTGTGCAATTACGTTCAATTTGACCCACGCCATCCGAAGATTTGTTTTGATAATCTCGGTCGGGAAAGTTTGTGCAATCCTGGATCATTACTACCTGCAGCAGACGTCTACTATGTCAATCAAGGTGATGGGACGTTCCTTGAATCCTCACAACAATTGGGATTGGTAGGTGATGGAAATCGCGCGTTGGGAGTGGCAATCGCTGATTTTTCAGGAGACGCACTCCCCGACATCTATGTGGCCAACGATACTACTGAGAATTTTTTGTTCGTGCAGCAGGCGGATGGTACTTTCCTTGACGAGGCGGTAGTGCGAGGATGCGCGGTAAACCGTGAAGGTGCAACACAGGCCAGCATGGGTGTTGCAGTCGGCGATTACGATGCCAATGGCTGGTTGGATATCTACAGTACGCACTATCTGGAAGAGTCGAATACTCTGTATGCCAACTTTGGTAGCCAAGGTTTTCAGGATGTAACTGCCCTAGAGGGTATGCATCTTCCTACGTTGGGAGCCCTGGGATTTGGCACTGTCTTTTGTGACGTGGACGACAATGACACGTTGGAGATTCTGGTCGTCAATGGACATGTCAACAACGCGAGTTGGAATCCCTTCAAGAAAATGAAGGCTCAGATTTTTACTCGAACAAACAATCGTTACCGAATTCTGGAGCAGAGCGGATCGTATTTCGCTCAGCTACGATTTGGTCGCGGGCTGGCCATGGCAGACTATGATCAGGATGGAGACGTCGACTTTCTAATCGTCAACGAGAATGACCCGGTCGCACTACTGGAAAACCGGTCTATTCGAGGTAGTTGGCTGAATGTGCAATGTATTGGCATTTGTAGCAACCGGCGAGGTTTAGGATGTCGTGTTACAGTTCAAAAGGAGGGGTGGTCGAGAACGGTCCAGCTTGCCGGTGGGACAAGCTATGCCGTTTCACACCAGCCTCTTATCCATTTTGGCCTTGGGAGCCTACAGGGACCCGTTGAACTGACTTGTCACTGGCCATCGGGCGCGCTGCAAAGATTGTCAGCAGTCGAGATCAACCAAGAATTGACTATCATCGAACCCGAGGCAAATTGATAGCATTGTTGAGATCGAGAATCGATAAAGTAAGCGTCCCAATGTCCCTAGATGGTGAATTCTCGCTTGCCGCCCGTAGCAGCATTTCGTACTATCCCCACGAGACGTTAGGCGGCTGAGTCTGTCTTCGCAAAGACTAATGGAGTGCTTCTCAGGGATTGAGCATAGGCTGAGATGCCAAAATTTTTGCAAGGGTCTGCGCTATGGATAGCAACAAAAGTACACGCAGTACATCGCGTCAATTCCTGGCCGTGTTGGTCGGTCTCTTAGTAGGCAGCTTGCCTTTAACCGGTTGCCGAAGTAGCACTACCGGAGGAGCAAGAGACGGATCATTGCTTAGTCGCTTGATCGCTCCTGCACCAGAGTTTGAATTGACCACGCAAGAACATGATCCCATTTCTACGAAGCTGCGCCCAGGTAGTATAGGGCGAACGGCAACTGCAGAAAGTCGCTACCAGGCCAAAGACGATATTGATCCTGCCTTTGCTCAGTCCGATGATGAGGAATTCGATGCCGCTCTTGAGGAAGCAACGCCCGAGATCAAATCCATGTTGCAACGTACTCGCGATGCCCTAGCGGGGCGACGTCTTCAACGCAATTCGTCATCCTCTACTTCCAAAAGCCTTGAGGAAGCGGAACATGATCGTGTAGCCCAAAAATTGGCTGATGATGGGTCAGATGAACTCACTATGAAGGGAGTTTCCTTTTCTCTTTCCGATGAGATCAATGAAATTGTGGACTCTGCCAGCATGGAAGAAGCGAAGGCTAGCCCCGTTGCAGAAGAAAACGTGATTGCAGTAGCAACGAAATCCCAACCACCTTCTGCTTCCCAAGGAATAGACGATGAAAAGTCAGAGGTGCAGGCCGCCAGTTTTTCGGCTGGTCCAGCTAAATCCTTGCCCGTAGAAACTGAGGGTGTTGAACCTGCAACTCCAGAAGCGGCTATGTCATGGCAAGATCACATTCGAGCTGCATTGCATCAATTGGATCGCGAAACGATATCAAATGAGACAACAAATCCCGAAGAACTGCTTTATCGATCGGCGACGATAAGGATGCTGAATTTGACGCTTGGAGATATGGAAAAAGCTCAGGAACCCATCGAAGGTTTAAGTCCTCATGAACAAGATTACTTCCGCTATGATTTCCAGGCGCTTTATGATGCGATAACTCCCGGTAGCAATCCTGTTCTCAATCGACGTTGGACTTTGGCATTGCAAAGCCAGCGTCAAGCGCTTTCGCACTTGGCGGCAGTTAGTAACTTAGAAGTCAATAATACATCCTTTTGCACGGTAGTAGATGGTTTCGGTGTTACGACTCGATTTCCACAGTATCATTTTCGACCTGATCAAGAAGTATTGCTGTACTGCGAATTGGATAACTTTGTCAGCGAGCCTGTCAAAGATGGGTTTGAGACTCAACTGCGAGGCAGTTATCAAATCGTCGATGCTGGAGGCCAACGTGTCGCGGACCAGTCGCTACCCATGGAAGCCCATGTGTGTAGGAATCAACGGAGAGATTACTTCATTGCATACCGGATCTACATGCCTCAACAAATCGAACCAGGGCGTTATCAGCTACGCCTAACACTCGAAGACATGAAAGGACGAAAATTCGGTCAGTCCAATGTCGATTTTCAGATCGTCCAATAGGCATGAGATTCTAAGAGTCTAAAGAGTAGTCCCTATACAAACTCCGGTAAGTTCTGTTTGCTATGAATCAACGGAACTTCAAGCGTTAAAAACCGCCGTTACGAGTGGTATCTTCAGTGAGCTTGGTAGTGGTTTCAGTTTGCAGCCATGCATTTGAACGCCTTTTGCTAAGCTATTTCCAGATCCAGCATTCAAAAATATTCTCAGAATTCAGTCTTTGGCATGGCAATCTGTGTGCAGACGGCACGATTGATCGATAAGCTGTTTACACTTTACTGAGAGACTGCGATCACACTGGGGGTCAGTCCGATTGGAAAAACTTTGGCCCGTTCGTCGGATTTAGCGGCGCAAATGAGCAGAATTCAATTGCTCGGTATGCGCAAGTTTCTCATTGCATCGTCTTAGCAAGATTAGTGACGTTGCTTCGGCGAGCAGTAACGAAGGTTGGAGTGGCCTAATTCACGCAATGGAACTCCGCAAAAATACTTTCATATTGTTGGGGTAAACAATGATTGGTAACAGCCGCAGGTATGCTCTAAAGGCAAGTCTATCCGCCGGCGCAATAGTCTTACTTGACGGATTAGGCTGCCAATCTGCTGAAGAAGTTGATTTAGCGTCCGTAGCAAGTAGCCCACTTTCTAGGCCTGTTTTCATTGCGACTTGGCCGTTTGGGCTAGCAGCCTGTGAGAAGTCGCAGAGAACTTTGACGCAGGGCGGTTCGCTGCTGGATGCTGTGGAGTACGGAATAAACTTGACCGAGCTTGATCCGAAAGTGAGCTCGGTTGGAGTCGGTGGGTTGCCCAACGCGGATGGCGTAGTTCAACTGGACGCATCCATTATGGATGGTCAGCGACAGCGTGCTGGCAGTGTGGCTGCCCTTGAAGGATTTGCAAACCCTATTTCAGTAGCCAGACGTGTCATGGAGTCAACACGACATGTGATGCTCGTTGGTCAAGATGCCGCCGCCTTTGCCCAAGCGAGCGGCTTCGAATCACAAGAACTCCTTACCGAAGAATCTCGGCAGGCATGGGAAAAATGGCGCAGTAACCAAGCCGGAAAGTCGATTGGTGAAAAGACACACGATACGATCGCCTTGCTAGGAGTAAATCGTGATGGACAAGTTGCAGGTGGGTGTTCTACAAGTGGTTTAGCATTTAAGTTGCCCGGCCGCGTAGGAGATAGTCCTTTAATAGGTTCGGGAATGTACGTCGATGGTGAAGTTGGAGCAGCTGGTGCAACAGGTGTGGGTGAAAACGTGCTGCGATATTGCGGATCGTTTCTAATTGTTGAGTATATGCGACAAGGGATGTCTCCCACGGAAGCTTGTATTTCTGCTATACGCCGCATCGCAACTGGTGATCGAAAATCTCCCGCCGAGTTGAGCGTTAATTTTATCGCTATAAATAAACGAGGCCAAATTGGTGCAGCTGGAACCGACAGAGAATTTCGATGTGCTGTTGTGGAACAGCAAAGAAGTTTACTCATCACGCCCCACATGGTTACTTCTTGAAGAGTCGCCAGAATCGACAAATGAATACGATGGCGAATGAACTCGAGTCCGCAATAGAACGTCTACAGTCATGTTTAGCGGTGGTAGATTCTGAGCGGTGTTCATCTGCCAATTGCGCTGGCAGAATACTGGCTGATGATCTACTAGCAGATCGAGATTCGCCGGCAAGCAATGTATCTGCTATGGATGGCTACGCAGTTCGAATGGCTGATATTCAGCCTGAGAATCGATTGCCAGTTCTCGGAACTGTTCCCGCCGGGCGGCCAACAATTCGTTTATCCGCACAGGGAGCTGTTCGAGTTTTTACTGGCGCATTGGTACCAGCGGAGAGTGAAGCGGTGCTGAGGCGCGAGGACGTTCGCGAATTGGGGGATGCCATTGAGATTCCTACCGATTTGATACGCCCCCCGTGCGGTGAACATATTCGTTTACGAGGTGAAAACCTGGCTGCCGGGGAAGTCGTATTGCGGAGGGGGACGATTATTAATTCCGTGGCCATGGGAGCCTTGGCATGCTTTGCAGAAGAAATCACTAACGTACGCCGACGCGTGCGGGTTACCATTCTCAATACGGGGGATGAGCTGGTTGAAACCGGTCGGCCAGCGGAAGCATGGCAAATTCGTGATTCGAATGGCCCCGTCCTTGAGACGTGGCTAGGGCAGCTCCCGTGGGTCCAGTTGCTAGGTCGTCGGCGAGTGGTCGATTCAGCGGAGGCCACGGAAGCTGCATTGCGAGAAGCTATCTCTCGGTCCGACGCAGTTCTGTTGACTGGTGGAGTCTCCATGGGGGATGCCGATTATGTACCTCGGGCCATCGAAGGGATGGGGGGGCAAATCCTATTTCATCGTCTACCCTTGAGGCCTGGAAAGCCTGTCCTGGGTGCCTGCTGCCAAGGGAAATTGGTTATGGGGCTGCCAGGAAATCCGGTTAGTGTCACAGTGACATCTCGTGTATTTGGTGAGCCACTGCTGCGGTATTTGGCTGGAATCATTCCGACCTCCCCTGCCCTACCTCGCTTGAGTCTAGTAAATCCAGATCAAAAGGTGTTGAGCCTGACTTGGTTTCGGATGGTTCGGTTTGAGGAGCGAGGGTTGACCTTAGTTGAGAATCAGGGCTCGGGCGACCTGGTCTCTTTGGCTCGAAGCAACGGAGTCATCGCCGTGCCCCCCAATACCCCCACCGATAGCACGCCCTTCCCTTTCATCGCTTGGTAGCAATCGGGCCAGATCATTTTTTGCTGATGTTTATCGCTGAACGTGGCGGCGAGGAAGAGGACACCATTTATCTATCCACTCCAAAACTATTTGCGAATGGAGAAGACGTCCGATACACTGGGGTGGTAGTCGCTCTGCATGGCAAGGGAGGCTCGCAAACAATTAGAGGCTTGCTTGCGAGTCGAACATTCGTGAAAAGGTTCGTGAAAGAACGGTAAGCAGTACCGTTCGACATACTCACAAACAACGGTAACCAACGCCGTAGCGATCCCCATAGAGCAATCTAGTGGTCCAGTGTAGAGCCCTTCTTTTCGGAACGATGGCGCACGTGCTCAAATTGGAGCTGGAGGTACTTCGTATGCGCAAATTGCCTAATCTAATCTGTAGGTTCGTTTACGTCTGTGGGTTGATCGTGATTACCGGAATCCCGGTGCACGGACAAGTGGGGCCCTTGAGTTCTGGCCGCGATGGTAACACCACGTCGCCTGTTGCTGGCGGAGCTGCTATGGCCGACTTTGCAACATTGATGACGCTTATACAGCAGACGATTGAGCCCGATTCTTGGTTGCTCAATGGCGGTAACAGTACGATCATGGAATTTCCCTCAGGAGTCTATGTCGATCCAGCCGGACAATTGAAGCGCGTTGAGCGCTTGCCCACTCGAGAAGACGAGAAGGCTCTAGGTTCGCTTTTGCAACGAAATGAAGGTGCAAACGGGGCATGGTTGGAGCCGAGCCCGCTTCGGGTCGTTTCTCTACGGTCTTTGGAAAGCGCCGTATTAAGTGCTGTGAAGGAAGGTAAACGCCCCTCCGATGAATTGCTTAATCTGGCAGGGCTCACCAAGCTCGTGTATGTCCGGGTTGATCCCGCCAACGAAGATGTGTTGCTTGCGGGCCCAAGCGAACCACACTCTATTGCCTTTCAACTAGAGGACCTGGCGACTGTGGCGGCCCTGATTAACCAACATACTAGCCCACTGGGATGCTCCATCGAGCCCAGTCATCAAGGACTATTGGCTGCGCAGCAGTTATTGAGCAACGAAAAGAACATAGCCTTGCTAGGGCGAAGTCCACGTCAATTTGCGGAAAAGCTTCAAGCGGCTGTTGGTCCGCATACCATCCATACATTTGGAATTGATGAGAAATCCTGCACTGCCATCGCGCTCATTGATGCGGATGAACACATGAAACGTGTGGGCTTTGATTTGGACGTTCCGAAGCTGGGTGTAGATAGCTACTTTGATCATTTGGGGCGCCAGGCGAAGCCTGCCGAGCAGAGCATGATTCGCTGGTGGTTCGCATATTCCGACGAACCTATTATCGCGAGCTCGCAAGGCAATTTGTTTCAGTTGCCAGACAATTGCGTGTCTGTAATGAGTGAACAGCAGTGGGTCAATCAACAGGGCAGATTTGCCACCGGGAACAGCGACCCATCTGCTGATGCGTTTGCCAGCGAGTTTAGTAAGGCCTTACCACGACTCAGGTCCAAGCATCCTGCTTATGCCAGGTTAGCTGCAGTCTGTGAGATTGCCATGAGTCTACAGCTAGCCCTAGAAAGTTCGGGCATGGTTGATTTGCGGTCATGGTTTCCCAATCTTTGCAAACTTGGACAATGCACTAACGAAAATGTGACACCTGCCAGGACTGTGGCTGGGCTGACAAATACCTATCGGCATTCCAAGAGCGGCACGGTAGTAGCGGTAGTCAGCGGAGGAGTCATGTTAGACCCCAGTGCTAGGGCTCGTAAGTCTAAAGAAAGCCAATTCTTGGCAAGCTCAGTTGTACCGTATCGACCCACGGCTGTGGCAACTAGCGGGATTAAGGACCCAACTTTGTCTTGGTGGTGGGACTAGCGAATGCGATAAAGCTTTATATGGCTTGTATCTCGCTCGAGGGCGACAGCGATCCACGAGGAGGCAGCTACTGATTCGAGATTACCAGAGGCACGATCCCGGCAATCTGTTCAGGTGTCTCAAAGACGGTAACCTGTACGTTTGAATCGAGTGCTTTAAGCTTCTGCAATCGTTTGTCGCTCAAAGGTTTAGCCGCAAGATTTCTTATGAGAATGGCGGCGATTCTTTCGGGGAAACGCTTGGCAAGAAAACGATAGATTTCTGGGTCCTTCTCACCTGAATCTCCGATGAGCACAAAACGGCGTTGAGGCAATCGTTTCAGGATCCCGGCAATAATACCGACTTTCGAATTGCGACGAACGGGACGAAAACGTTTAAACATTTCGTCTCGAACACGGAAGTAACGTAAGTGCATGCTTCCCGCGGGGAATTGAACTGCGGTGCATAATTCGGCTAAAGACTCATAAAGTTCCCAGGGGCTACTAGATACGTAGTGGAAATGGCAACCTTGCTGCTGCCACAGTTGATAAAGTGTTGCCATACCATCTACAGCGGCAAAGGGTCGAAGAAATGTATTGGCCAACATTTCCCTTCTGCTAGTGGCATCTGTCAGTTTGATGGTATCATCAATGTCGCTAATGATGCTGATTCCAACTGGCGGAGTGAGATAGACATCTGATTGGACTGACGCACGATGATCGTTGGAGGCAACTACTAAGTGCATGGGCATTGCTGGAGAACTTCCAGATAACCCTAATGAATGCTCATGCAAGCAAGACTTCACGGCTTCCGTGGGAAGCGATAGCGTTCCATAGAATGCACCATTGCGACGTGTACGTCGCCTAAGGCGATAATAGTGGTTGTGGATCTGCAATACGATTCGCCGACGTCTCCCGGGAGTTGTCAGGAATCCGTCAATTCGTTTCTGAAATGTCTCGCTAGCAACATCCTCGGGGGTAGCTTGCATGGCCCTTTTTAGGCCTCGCAACAAGATACGAGTCCCGATTGGTACCCGCGCTCCATCGTAGACTCGGCCGTGCACTTGGGCCCGCCAGCGATTTTTTTTTAGATCGAAATATCCCAATGATGGGAACAAGGTGGCCTGTTGCCCTGGTTTCAAGTCGGAAAAAGTATGATCACGGCTACCCATACACGAGTACCTGCACTCGGGTTACTGTGGCTGTCTGCGTTGCGCAAACATCCATTTGAACAATTCATCATCGGCGTAAGTTCGTGACCAACTATCATGTCCTACATCCGGATATTCAATGAATCTGGGAGTAGCACCACACTCTTTCAAGGCCTCGATCATGGCTCTCGAATTCTCTATCGGTACGACCCGGTCCGCATCGCCGTGGTAACAAGCAATCGGAATGTGCTCAATCATGGGGGCGGTGTGCGGATCGCCGCCTCCACAAATCGGTACTGCTGCAGCAAACAACTCCGGACGTCTTGTCATTGCATCCCATGTGCCATAGCCGCCCATGGAAAGTCCCGTAATGTATACACGATTCTTGTTGATGGCCGCGTCGTCGAGCATGGCATCGACAACAGCCATCGTCAGACGCAAAACTTGACTGATTTGTGGTGGGTGTTCAACCGGCGTCTTGGACCAATCAACGTCCGCCCATTTCTGCTCCTTCGGACACTGAGGAGCCAATACATAACAAGGATAGGCTTCTCGGCGAGTGGCACGGCAAAATTCTTTTAGTCCATGCTTTAGTTGTGCTTCGTTGTCGTCTCCACGTTCGCCCGCACCATGCAAGAAAATAACTAGAGGATAGGCACGAGTCTCAGAGAAATTGGCTGGTTTAAGCAAACGATATTTTAGCACCGCGCCTTGGCCATCTGAATACTCGCGAGGTTCAAATAAAACGTTTGGGTCCTCAGATTCAGCTTGTCCACGTACCGAGGAAGACAAAATGCAAAGAAGCAGTGCACTAGCCCAACCTAAATGACCAGACGCAATTCTGAATCTCCAAAACATGGAAATTAAATTTCCAAAGCTTGGGAGCAGCCCGTTGCAAAGTGGAGTACAGCTATCTAAATGCTTCAGCATGAGTGATTCTCAGATTTAGTATCAAAAAGATGATTCCCGGACTCATTCGAACAAAAAAACGTCAACTGGAAAAGCGAGCTTCAGGACGCTAATGATAACATGAACTGAAAGGTGTTTGTGTAGAGCGACTGTCTAGGTTTAGCAGCTAATGGCGGTCATTGTCGCAACAATGTTCTGGGTTCGTACGGAAGTAGACCTTAAGTTGGGGCACACTTAGGTGGCCATCTCCCCGGCATGGTAGCTGGATCGTACAAATGGTCCACTCGCAACCTTTTCAAACCCCATTTGCCGTGCCAGTATGCTTAGATGGTCGAATTCTTCGGGAGGTACGTATCGTTCAACTGGTAAGTATTTTGGTCCAGGTTGCAAATACTGCCCAAGGGTCAGATAGTCACACTGAAATCTACGGAGGTCAGCTAAGCAATCGAGTACCTCCCTCTGCTCTTCCCCCAAACCCAACATCAGGCCGCTTTTGGTCTTGATGCCAGGGGCAAGTTCTTTCACTCGTTGTAGTAGCTGGAGAGTCCAACCGTAGTCACTCTTGGGTCCGCGCACTCTTCTGTATAGCCGAGGCACTGTCTCCATATTGTGATTGAAGACGTCGGGCTTTGCTGCCACCACTCGATCCAACGCATGCCGGTGCCGCACGAAGTCGGGAGTGAGTACTTCAATTGTAGCTTGGGTACGCGTTCTGACCGCCAAGATTGTCTCGTAAAACTGCTCTGCCCCGCCATCGGGCAAGTCATCTCGGGTTACCGAGGTTATTACTACATGCCTCAACTGGAGCCGAGCTGCAGCTTCAGCCACTCGTTCCGGCTCGTCACTCTCCAAGCGATCAGGTTTGCCCCGCTCGACTGCGCAAAATCCACACGGACGTGTACAAACATTGCCCAAGATCATGAATGTCGCAGTTTTCTGCGAATAACATTCCATTCGATTGGGACATTTGGCATTGTCGCAGACGGTCTCCAGTTTCAATTCTTCTAGCAAGCCAGAAGTGAAATTATTAAAGTTCCCTTTCGGTAGTTCTCGGCGAAGCCAAGCAGTTAGTCGACGCGACGATAGGAATTTTGGTTTGGCAGCTGGACTCGAACAGGTCGGAGGGACCGAGATGTCCGTCGAAATG
>JAGQOY010000131.1 GCA_020427005.1 Planctomycetales bacterium | reverse complement strand
ACGATGATCGCATACTCGGACTCGTTGCGTCTACTTGCTTAATGTTGTTATTTCCACCAACTGCTCGGCGGCCGACATCTTGCGGATGTCTTCGGTGATCTTCATAGAGCAGTATTTCGGCCCACACATGCTGCAGAAGTGTGCGCTCTTGAATGTATCCTGAGGTAAGGTCTCATCGTGATATCTTTGAGCTGTTTCGGGATCCAGCGATAATCGGAACTGTTCTTTCCAATCGAATTCAAAACGAGCCTTGGAAAGTGCATTGTCTCGGTCTTGAGAACCCGGGCGTCCACGAGCTACATCCGCAGCATGTGCGGCGATCTTGTAAGCCACCACTCCTTGTTTGACATCCTCTTCGTTGGGCAATCCCAAATGCTCCTTGGGGGTTACATAACATAACATAGCTGCACCGTGCCAACCTGCCATGGCTGCACCAATGGCGCTTGTGATGTGGTCATAACCGGGCGCAATGTCGGTCACTAAGGGGCCCAAAACATAGAATGGTGCACCGTTGCAGACTTCGATTTGCCGTTCGACGTTCATCTGAATTTGATGCATGGGGATGTGTCCCGGCCCTTCAACCATGACTTGTGTTCCATTGTCCTGCCCACGCTTGGTCAATTCGCCAAGCACATCTAGTTCAGCAAACTGTGCAGCATCCGAAGCATCCGCAATCGAACCTGGTCGTAGACCATCACCAAGGGACCAAGTGACATCATATTGACGCATGATGTCGCATAGGTCATCAAATGCTTCATATAAAGGATTTTGCTTGCGGTGAACCATCATCCATTTAGCAATTAATGATCCACCGCGACTTACGATGCCGGTTACGCGCTCAGTGGATAAGTGCAAATGCTCAAGTTTGACTCCACAATGTACTGTCATGTAGTCAACACCTTGCTGCGCTTGATGCTCGACCATGTCAAGAAAATGTTGCGCCCGCATGTCTTCAATGTTGCCGCCTAGTTGTTCCAACATTTGATAAATCGGAACCGTCCCAATTGGCACAGTCGAAGCAGCGATGATTTGCTTGCGAATACTATCAATGTCCTTGCCGGTTGAAAGGTCCATCACCGTATCGGCCCCATGGTGGACCGCTATGTGAAGTTTTCGTAACTCTTCGTCGACATTGCTAGTGACGGCGCTATTGCCGATGTTCGCATTGATTTTGCACTTGGCAGCAATACCGATCGCCATGGGCTCCAAACGACCACTCAAATGTACTTTGTTGGCTGGGATCACCATTCTTCCAGCAGCTACTTCCTCACGAACCGTTTCAGCCGACAATTGCTCGCGCTGGGCTACAAATTCCATTTCAGGGGTGATACTGCCAGCACGTGCAGCTTCAAGCTGAGTCGTCATCGTCATGGGGCTCCTAAAGGCGAAATGAGATCGCAATACTACTAAACACCAACATTGTTACTACAGCCACAGCCAAAAATTAGACACCAGTGGGTGTAAATCTGAAATCGACTGCCCAAGCTAGTAATTATTTGCCATGGAAAGCCCGGCGAGAACCCGTCAGCCCATGATTTTTAAATTATGGGGATTTCTAAATTGTTGGGAACTCTGTATTGGCGAAGGCTGAAGGCCAAGGGTCCCAACGTGTCTTCGTACACCGCAGCCGGATTCCCGCCTGCCTGAGAAATGTGAACAACCACATTACTTTCTATCATTTTTTGTTGTTTCCAGAACATTATTTGCAATAATGACGCCACTTAATGACGCGCAGCCTGTTTTTTGCGCCATGTATTTGGAGTGGGATATATCGAAACTGCCAACCTTAAGCCACTTGCTGGAAAATGCATCTCCGCGACACACTGTCACCCGAGGATTGCGGCTAAAGGTTGTTGAGCCTTAGTAGTAAATCCCAACTGGCTAAAAACGGTTATGGCACTTTCAACTGTTTACAACTGATATATTTTGGCGCGAGTTCCAATCAAGTTGTTCATTCATTTTTTCCTCCCAGGGGAGCATTCTCATGATGTGTTGTAGAACGAGTCAGCTAATCGCGCTGTGTTGTGCAGTGACATTCGCGTTGAATTCCCATGCCGCTGATGGCATGCAGAAGGGAACTCCCCAGTTAAAGCAAGCCGGGCCTTTGGCATTTGCCCCCGATGGAGTACTGCTAATTGGTGATACGCAAAGCGCATCGATTTTTGCGATCGATACTCAGGACCATGGTGGTGGGAATGCGGGAAGTGAAATCAACGTTAGCGGAATCAATCAGAAGATCGCGGCGATGATCGGTAGCGCGACAAATGACACATTGATCAATGACATGGTTGTGAACCCAAGTAGTGGCAATGTTTACTTGTCGGTATCGCGTGGACGTGGTCCAGATGCTGTGCCCTTGATTTTCAAGGTAGACTCAAAGGGTGCCTTGTCTGAGCTGGCATTAGAAAATGTCAATTTCGCGCAAGCGAGCCTCGACAATGCTCCCAAAGGCGACCCTGCCCGCGGTGGTCGAGATCCTCGTTTGAGCTCTATCACAGACATTCAGTTCAACAGCGGTAAAGTCATCGTGGCAGGTCTGTCGAATGAAGAATTTGCCTCGACCTTGCGAGTTATTGATTATCCGTTTGATGGCCGTACTCAGTCCACCGGTATCGAGATATACCATGGAGCTCATGGAAGGCTAGAAACGGCTTCTCCCGTTCGTACATTCATTACTTACGAGAACACAGTCTTGGCCGCATACACGTGTACACCCTTGGTTTCCATTCCCGTGGACGATCTGAAACCTCAGTCGCGAACCAAGGGACGCACCATTGCCGAATTGGGCAATCGGAATACACCTTTGGACATGATTATCTACCGCAAAGGTGATCAGGACTATTTGTTGATGGCCAATACGGCTCGCGGTGTTATGAAACTGAAGCTCAATAAGGCGCAGATTGATTCCGCTGAATCGATTAGTACACGCATTGATGGCACAGCTGGCATAGGTTACGAGACCATCGAGAGTCTTAAGAACGTCGATCAGTTGGACAAGCTTGATGACTCTCGCGCTGTCCTACTTGTTTCCAACGCCAATCAAGTTGATCTAAAGACTATTCAGCTTCCGTAATAAAACGGGATCATTTGGTGGACTATCGGCAGTTGGACGTCCCTTTACGACCTTCTGCCGATTTCCACGGAAAGTATTTTCACTTCCCAAAGGGCGCTGGAGGGTGGGATGCAACGCATCTGTGTTGAGTCTGTTTTTTCTTGGGCTCTTCGAGGCCTGACTGTCTCAATCTTGGTGTGGGGTGTTCCAAATTGCAGCGCTGCCGAGGAACTCGCACTAGAATACGTTCTTGGGAGTGGGCAGAAACTTGAATTGCGACTGGAACCCGCACCCGTTTTCGTTTTGTCTGGCGGGACAGCACAGCAAAATACATCAGCCGGAGAGGACTTTTTCCGAGTTTATGTTCAGGGATCCGGGGCAGACAACGAATCGCCACCCATACTTGGAAAATACGAATTTACACAAGAGGGCCTACTCTTTTCTCCGCGATTTCCTCTTAGCCCCAAAGTCGTCTACCGGGTAAAACTGGCCGATGACCTTGGTGGTGCTAAAAGTGATTACCAATTTCAGCTTCCCTCCTCGAGGCACAAATCGGCTACAAAAGTTTTGGCCGTTTATCCCTCGGACAGTGCCCTACCCGAGAACCTGCTCAAGTTTTATGTGTATTTCTCACATCCGATGAGCCGCGGAGAAGCATACAGCAGAATTCACTTGCTGAGAAATGGTGAACCAGTGGTTGATCCTTTTCTGGAACTGGGCGAAGAGCTTTGGAATTCCGATCAAACTCGGTTCACACTTTTTATTCATCCAGGGCGGATCAAACGAGGCGTCAAGCCGCGCGAGGACCAGGGGCCCTCTCTGCAAGCCGGAAATCACTACCAGCTACAGATTGATGCGGCCTGGGTTGACTCCCAAGGCGACCCTTTGGCTGAATCGTTTGTGAAAGAGTTTGAAGCGACGGGACCCAATTACGATCAACTGAATCCAGCCACTTGGAAAATTGAGACGCCAGACGCCCTAACGAAAACTCCCGTGCGTCTGATTTTTGATCGCCCCTTGGATCGCGCTATGCTAGACAGAGTCTTGAAAGTTCTAGCGTTGGATGGTAGCGAAGTTGCGGGTTCAATATCCGTTGATGACAACGAAACGCGGTGGAGTTTTACGCCTGATGACCCGTGGCCAATCAATACCTACAACATCCAGGTAGCCACAAATTTGGAAGACCGGAGCGGAAACAATATAGTGCGGCCGTTCGAGGTGCAAATGCGCAATCAGAACTCGGAAAAGCCAGTTCCCATCATTGCTATCGAATTCGTGGTCAAATAGCACCAAGTTGGCTTCTAAAACCACTCTGGTTTTCAAAGTCCACTTGTGGGTTTTGAAGATGGGTCGATCAATCTGATTTTCGTTACACATATGGCTCCGAAACTGAGAATCACATCATCTGACTCCAATAGCAGCTCTTTTTGATTAAGCCATCGGGCTGTTCCCCGGAGACGATTTTTCAAGTTTTCCGGGCTGCCGCGATAGACGATCCAAGCGATCTGTGGACTCGCTGATTGACCCAAAAAGTGGTTGCCTAGCAATTGCCCCCAAGTGCGATTGTCTCCTGCCAAAGCATGTGGAATCAGCTTGGATCGCTCGGCAATTACTTGGTAATTTCCTCGCAAAGGAAAACTCAAGTAGTCATCATCGGAATCGATCAGTGGATAAGTAACATCTGTTCCCTCGATCAGATTACTAGCACACCAGACTTGATCGTGACTGTTTGCTTGGCTGGAAATCATGGCTACGGCCTGTTTCCAATTTTCGTTTCGTTGTACTCCCACAATTTGCCCTTTGGCCAATAACCCTAGTTCCCCCTGTGAGTACAGCAACCACAAGAGACTGCACCCGAGGCCTAGCCATCGCAGGCTTGTGTGTTTCAAGTTCGAGAGCAACCAGGCGGAAAGCAGTGCTAACGGTAGCCCACAAAAACACACGTAGCGCCGATGAAAAATAGGTGCAATTTCGCAATAGGTCAACATCCATGCGGTGGCGATAGGGGCAAGGCTGGCGATCAATAAGCCAACTGAGATGGTGCTGTTAGCTGTGCGTAACGTGCTCGGCTGGTGTACAGTTCGTTTTTGACGCCCGAACAGTATCGCCTGGTCAATAGGCTGTGCCACCAGTGCGGGGAATAACAACGGTAAAAAAGGAAACAAGCCGATTGCAGTCTTGTAGTCAGAAGAGCCCGCGAAAGAGGCCCACAATGATCGGTTGATCCAAGTCGGTTGAAAAAGGACGAATAGATAAAGTCCAATTAGGAACAGGATACAACTAGCCACACACCAAGCCCGCCAGCACTTGTGCCCAACGAGGGCTGCGCGCCAGCATATCCACGTCAGCAACAACCACTGCCAAACTACCGTGAGAATCGACACAGGTTGCAAGCCCAACTGCAAGGCTGCGAGAAGGGTCCACGTTGTCACATGGTATTTTCCGCTCCAGCTATCTTGCGTTTTGGGGTTGCTAGCCTGGCCAAGCTCCGTTCCTAAGGATTCCGGCGATTGGCAACTTAACCACAGGCTGGCAATCTGCCACCAGGCGACAAGCGTAACCGCGCAGAGTATGGCATAGACTCTCGCTTCAGAGGCGTAAAACCAATTGATTCGATCCCACCCAGCGAGCAGCATGACTGCCAAAGCTGCCCAGCCAGTCAATTTGGGATTGATTTGTGACTGTTGATGGGCGATCCATCGGGCAGCTACTCCAACGGAAATCACCCAGGCAACCAGGGATGGCAGACGTAACCAAAAGTCGCCTGAATGCCCATCAGCCCAGCCAACGAGACTAACTGTCGAGACAAGGGGCTTCAAAAAGTAGAAATACAGCGGAACTTGATTGCCTTGTAGAGACCGCTCGACAACCTCAGAATATGCGCTCTTTACCACCCAGCTGGAATGGAGCTCGTCGACCCACATTGATTCCTTGCCAGCTGAAATCACAATCGCCGCGATTACTGGCATGAAGAGGATCGCTCCGAGAGACGGCAATCCGTAGGACCCCCAATTTAGGTTTGAAGCAAATGGTCCTAGAAGTAACCGGATCGGACTTGACTTTGGGGGGGGAGCGTAGTGCAATGATGTATGTGGGGAGTAGAATGTAGTGTTTGCGTGGCCCGAATGCTTGGGACATGCAAGTTTTTGACTTATCATAGCCGAGCCGACCGGTCTTCGGAGCACGTTTCAGGCCTATCAAGCTTCAATCCATTTTGTCACGCCTTCGGCGTAATGGGATCGATGTTCGCCTGGAAAATCGTGTCTCCGTATTGAGACCAAGCCTAGTTTAATCGCGCGTTGGCCACCAAGGAAACTCCTCATGTCACAAGTGCCTAACTTGTCTACGGATCAGTTGTCTAGAATCAAGCCATTGGGTGCTCGAATACGCGGGCAGCGTGGTGCGTTCACACTCTTGGAGGTGTTGATCGCCACTGGTGTTACTTTGCTCATGATGGTCTCTTTGACGCAGATTTTTCGCGTGATTGGCGAGAGCATGAAGCAAGGTCGCGCAGCGGTTGAATTGAACAACCGCTTGCGTAACGTAACGTATAGGCTGAGAACCGATCTCGACAATTGCACCGTTACGCCAAATCCTCCGTCCAACCATCAACAGAGCGTAGGATATATGCAGGTCTACGATGGCATGATGACAGATTTTTCCTATGCTCAGGCTGGGATCGCAAATTCAATTGGCGATTTGAGTCGTTTTGGCGATCTTGATGATGTGTTGATGTTCACGGCTCGGGCGGGTGATGTTTGGTTCACTGGTAAGGTGCCTTTGTTTGTGCTGCTCAAAACAACTCCTGTGGATGGCGGGGTGCTGGATAACACGCAAATGGTTACCATTGCAGCCCAGCATGCGGAAATAGCTGTTTTTGCTGAACCTGTCGTTAGCGCAGATGCAGGCAATGAAACACTCAATACGACACCGTTGATAACTAGCCCTGGAACCAACTACCGTCCACTTGATGAGACGCTTACACTAACAAACAAACTTCCGGCCCAGTACCGCCTGTATTATCGAACTCTTTTGATCCGACCCGATTTGAACTTGCCGTCGGGAATTCTGCCAAACTCATTACCAGGAGCTCCGAAAGCATGGTTCTTGGCCCAACCAACAACTTTGGTTAGCACGCTGCTACCATCGCCTGCCTGCGACATGATGCTGCCTTATCAGCAATGCGATCTCTCCATTCGCAGAACCACGCTTAGTTCTGCGGGTAGTCCAACAAGTTTTGTCACTGCTAACAGCTTGGCAGACTTGGCCAATCCAGCCGCTCGGTTTGCACATTATCAATTTGTAGTGCCTGGTACCGCCTCCACTTATTCCATGCCCCTGCTAGCGCTGACTCCCTACGTAGCCGGTTTACCCAGACTGAATACCAGCGACACGTTATCTTACGAATCGCGCTTTTTGCATCCGGCCTATACACTAATCGGCGAGAGGACCGGCGAAGATGTGATTGCTGACAATGTCCTAGCATTTGATGTCAAAGTTTTCGATCCAGCTGTATCGCTTCTTGGATTGATTGGCAAGGATGGAGTTGAGGGTGTGCCGGGCTCGGATATTTCCTTAGGTGCCGCTGGTTCCGATGACTTGGTCTTGTCGCCTAACGATCCGGGTTATGGCACAGCCATGATGAACCCTGGGGCGAAGCCGATAGGTACTGGGGAATATGTCGACCTATGTTGGGGCCTCAAAACACGTCTGGCGACGCGGGATGCTTCTGGCGGCTTGGCATTGCCCGCCGGCGCAGCAACTTGGACCCCATTTAGTGGACTTTCGGCTGCCAATTTCGCTGCCGGTCAGTGGTTCACAGATGGCCTCTTCAAAAGTGGTCAAGTCCTGAATGGTAGCGCAGGTATCACCGCCAATATTTTTCTGCAACCAAGCTACGACACTTGGACCACAGCATTCGAATCCGATGGTGTTTCTCAAGCGGAAGCATCGGGTTTTCGCGGGGTCGTGGTGAACCCGCCGTCCTATCTGGAGAGTTGGCGAGCAACGGTCCTGGACGCTGGAACCGATGGTATCGATAACAATGCGATCGATCCAGCGAATAACAGCGGCATCGATGAGGCCGCGGAGCTAGAAACTTCGGCTCCTTTTCCATATTCGTTGCGCGGATTGCGCATCCAAGTAAGGATGGAGGATCCTGCCGCACGTCAAGTCAAGCAAATGTCGGTAGAGCGGGAATTCGTGTCCGAAGGATAAGATTAGACACAAGTTACAAAAACAAACTCTATGCACCGTATTCGCTTGCGCAAGCCTTGGGAACTAACGACTGGGGATTCTCAGATCAGGCTTTCGCGAACCTTTAATTGTCCGACAAACCTGGTTCCAGAGCAAAAGGTATGGGTGGGGGTGCGAACAGCACTTCCTCTACGTTCTGTTAGGCTAAACGACATAACCTTGCCAGCTCTCGAATCTCAGTCTCGTGCTTGCTCGGGCGAAAACTGGTTTGATGCATCAGATTGCCTTAAGTCATTTAACCAACTTGACGTATTGGGAGACGCGACACTTTGGCTTGACGACGATGATCTGGATGAATTCTTGATCGTAGAACTTTTAATTCACGATTCTTGAATGGTAAATCAACATCACATTCCATTCGAAACTTGTAAGAGGCTTTCAAATGAGACTCACTGCCCCTGTAGTTGAATGCTTTGCAGGCCAGCGGACGTGGTTGAGAACAATCGTATTGATAAATGCTCTATGTATTTTCATTGGCTGTGACTCCAAACGCCAAGACGCCTCGGTCGTTCCAGGTCCCGACGTACAGGACGCGGCTGTTCAAAAAGGCGATTCGACGGCCGAGAGATCGGAACAACAGGAATCGGCCCCATCAACAAAATCTACAGCCAAGAATCTGACGCAACCTGCCACAAGCGAAATTGTGCTTAATGCAGACAAACTTTTGGCAGCAGCATTACCGGAGGCAGCGCTGGTCGAGGGATGGGTAAGGTTGTTTGATACTCAGACCCTACATGGATGGTCCATCGTAGGTGACGCGAATTGGCAAATAGCGGATGGCTCCATTCTGGTTGATGCAGGCGAGCAAAGTTATTTATGCACCAATCTAAGCCTTTCCAATTACGAATTGAAAGTAGATTTTCGCAGTGATGCTCAAACTAACAGTGGCGTATTCTTGCGAACCCAACCTGAACCTACCGATGTAGCTGAGGAATGTCTAGAACTAAATATCGCGCCGCCGGACAACCCCTCCCCTACAGGCAGTTTTGTGCAACGAAAGAAACTAGAACCAAGTGACTTAGGAGATTTCGATCCAACACAGTGGCATACATATCATATCCGTCTCGACGGCGACCATGTTTCCGTTCGCCTCGATGATCGACTTGTCATGGAATTAGAGGATAGTTCTTCTTTACGCCCTGGGCACATTAGCCTCCAGCATAACTCGGGACGGGTAGAATTTCGCAACGTGCTCCTGCGGCCGATATCTGGCCAAACATTGAAATTGGGAGATGATTGGGAAACTGATTGGACCAAATCTGAAAAAGAAAGTGACCAGCTTGCCGTTGAAGTGAAGCAGGATGGCCTGCACCTGCAGGGCGGCCTTGGACAATTGCAGTCCAAATCGGATTGGGACAACTTCATTTTGCAAGCAAGTTATACTTTGGCCAAGCCAGAAGTGAACTCGGGTATCTTCTTTCGATGCATTCGAGATAACATGCTCGACGGTTACGAGTGCCAGGTAAACCACTCTGTGATCAATAACGATCCAATGAGTCCCGGTGATGCTGGGGCAGGGGCAATTTTTCGGCGGCAAGCAGCTAGAATGGTTGTGGGTGACGGGACCCAACCAACTTTTTTGACTCTCCTTGCCAAAAGCAACTACATCTATAGTTGGGTCAATGGAATTCCGGTTTGTGAGTTCTTTGATCAACGCGAAGCAGACGAAAATCCTCGTCGCGGATTGCGATTGGCCGCTGGTCCCATTTCACTTCAGGGCCACGATCCAACAACCGATGTTATCTATCATCGGCTGTCCATCTCTAGAATTGAGTAGGCAGTTTCTAGCCGATCAATCGCACCATCTTCGATGCACCCGCGTTTCATGTGCCATTGTCCGGGCCGTTGGCCAGCGCCGTATTGCGGATTTTTTCTTTTAGAAGTTGGTGTTTTCGCGTACCTTGGATAAATGAGAAAAAACCAGATTCCCCACCAACAATCTGAAACGCTTCAGCTTGAAGGGAACCCAGCACTTACGATGATGTTCGTTTGAGGGTGGGGCCGGGTCAACGCATGTCCCGTGAGCCGAACGGGACGTCGCGCGGCGGACGGTTGATTTCGAAGTATCTAGATCACGAATTAACAGGTGTCTCCTCCAATGCATGCTAGTCAGAGAATCGGCCATACAAGAAAAGTAGACTCTTCTTGGAGAAGCTTTTATTAGCGTTGGCTTTTTATCTTGCAATTGGCCCAGAACCTAGGTTGTGTGAACCGTGAAGGTTAAAGCTGCATAATGAACAGGCATGCTTGCCTGCGATCCTAGCAATTGGCATTTCAACGGGAAGGAGGAGCTTCTATTTTATTTGATGGAAGTTCTTATTCTTCAACATCTTACGCTATTTGGCTTGCTAGTCCTCAATCGCCAGAACTTCCGTTTGGTACGCTTTTTGCGTTAGTGATGCCCTGTTAACAAATGAGCAAATTATCTCTGCTTGCTGGGGGATGCGGTCAACCGATCGTCCCAGGGTGAGCTAGAGAATGTGTCGCGACCAAGCTCTTTTAAAAATGGCGAAACTACCCTTTCAGACCCCTTAGGC
Source organism: Planctomycetales bacterium (assembly GCA_020427005.1). Taxonomy (GTDB): domain Bacteria; phylum Planctomycetota; class Planctomycetia; order Pirellulales; family Pirellulaceae; genus Aureliella. Next base: position 8,723 of record JAGQOY010000131.1, on the reverse strand, counting down.
GATCACTAAATCATGTTCCTCACCCTGCTACGCATGGGCCTTCGTAAGAGGCCTACTTGGTTACCGATGTGCGCAGCTATTGCTGCACTCTTGTTTCTATCGACACCCTCACTTGCTCAGGAAGCGACTGAGGAAGTAGTTGCTGAAGCCGATCTCGGAGTCGGTTACGCATTTGACAATTTTGTACTGTTTTTGGCTGCAGTCTTAGTGTTCTTTATGCAAGCAGGCTTTGCGATGGTCGAAGCAGGCTTTAATTCTCAAAAGAATGCTGTGAACATTCTGTTTAAGAATTCAATGGACATTTGCGTCGGCATGTTGCTGTTCTTCGTGATTGGTTTCGGACTGATGTATCCGGCCAGCTACACTGGTGCCGAACCTTCGACTTACTTTGGATTTGGCGGTTTCGGACTTGACAATTACCAGCCCGCGGCCGATCGCAAATTCAGTCCTGAAGTCGATTGGCTATTTCAAGCTGTGTTTGCAGCGACAGCGGCTACAATCGTGTCCGGTGCAGTAGCTGGCCGAATGAAAGTGCTTGGATACTTGATTTACAGCGCTGTACTAACTGCCTTCATCTATCCAATTAGCGGTTACTGGAAATGGGGTGGCGGTTGGTTGAATGAAATGGGATTCCAGGACTTTGCGGGTTCGGCAGTTGTACACGGAGTCGGAGGGTTTGCGGCTCTAGCTGGAGCCATCATCCTGGGACCACGCATTGGAAGATTCGTCAACGGCAAAAGTTTACCAATGCCGGGTCACAGTCTGCCGATCGCGGCCCTGGGCGTCTTTATCCTATGGTTCGGCTGGTATGGATTCAATCCAGGTAGCCAGCTGGCATTCCAAGGAACCGGTGATATCGATGCCATGATGCATATAGCCGTCACGACTTCACTAGCAGCTGCCGCGGGCGGATTGGTGGCGACCATCGTCAGCTGGGTGGTCTTCGGAAAACCCGACCTGTCGATGGGCTTGAATGGAATTCTTGGTGGCTTGGTAGGAATCACAGCTTGCTGTGACTGCATGAGCCTGTGGATGTCGATTGTTGTTGGAGCCGTCGCCGGCATTCTGATCATTGCTGGAGTCTTACTGCTCGATAAGTTGTGCGTAGATGACCCTGTAGGGGCGTTTCCTGTACATGGGTTGTGCGGTGTATGGGGATGTATGGCTATCGGCATCCTGCCCAATACGCATCTAGCTAATGGTGACACCACTTTCCTCACTCAATTAATTGGTACGGGTGCCATCTGTGGTTGGTCGTTGCTGACCATGGCGGGATTGTTTGGTGCGATGCGAGTAGCAGGAATTCTGCGAGTATCACCAGAAGAAGAACAAGCCGGCTTGGATATCTCTGAACACGGCATGCACGCTTATCCAGTGGAGTCAATTGCTCGAGCTGGGTAATGAGATGCCTGCGAATTTCGGCGGAGTGTTGTAAGTTAGAACTACCCTATAGTTGCCTGAGTGCTGGCCTAGCCGGCCTCAGGTGGCTTTTTTTGTTCCCAACATAATTTTTCTTCTATAGCTAATAGAACTTTCTTCGGCTCGATTGGGCCTGAAGGGTACCCCAAAGGCCTGCGACGTGTGTCCGCCTCACGCGTCCAGGCCGGGGTCCATTTTGGCGAAGCACATTATTGGCGCATGACATACTTTGGCACAACGCCTTCTCAAGCAGCGTTCCAAGAGCTAAATTGGCCGACTCGGAATTCTCTTCTACCGACGCCAAAACTCCACAAGTCACAGGTTTGCGGCATTGAAATTCATTATCGCTGTTATTCAACCTCATCGGCTGGATGCCGTTAAAGAAGCATTGACGGAAGTTGAAGTTTTTCGGTTAACGGTCGTCGATTGTCAAGGTTTTGGAAGGCAAAAAGGCAGAGCAGCAACGCAACGTACTGCCGACGATGAAATTCATTTGGTACGTAAGGTACAGCTTCAGATCGCTGTTAACGACGAGTTCGTGGAGCCGACAATCTCGGCAATCCTCCTTGCCGCGAAAACGGGTGACAAAGGACAAATCGGAGACGGGAAGGTCTTTGTGTTGCCCATGGACGATTGCATTCGAATTCGCACGGGTGAACGTGGGGCGGATGCCATCTGATCGCATGGCGGTTGGGCGTAAAGCAGAAGGCAATGTCCAAGCAGCCTAGCCGAGGTTTTCGACGGGAGTCCAGCCTGCCAAGGATTCTGACAGCGAATCGCGACAACTCGCCCGGATCATTTCCCAGGAGTGTGATGATCCCAATGGAAATCTTTGGTTAATTTCTAATTCAATTCCCACGTAACGTTGAGGGAATTGGGTTCTCAAGTAGGTAGTTAGACCATCCGCAATTCCTCGGTACGGATAATTCATTCGAACCTTCAGCGAAGAATTGGTTTGCCAGCACTGACGCCACGCGTGTGCAAATTGAGCTTCTGGTCCGCGCCGGGGATCGTAAAGCAATCCCACATCAGCATTGCGTACTTGGCTACCCAATTGCGGTGTGAAACTATGTACGCCGATATGAACCACCCAACCTCCAGCTTGGATGGACTGCGCGACGTGCTGCTGGATTTGATGTCGATGAGGTGAATGGTATTCGCCCAGCAAGTGTCCCCGAGTCGATTTCTCAAGCGGTTTAGTGATTTCCGAGAATACATGACGATGATGAGGGCTTCGATTCAGATCGACAAGCAAACGTGTGTGAGTGGCTGCAATCAAAGGTGCCGTACATCGCAGCGCCAATTCCTCTCCTAAGATGAGTGTGCCAGGATCCCAGCCACGATGGGATCGCAAGAGTGCCTTATGGCCTACAAACAAATGGCGAAAATCTGCAGGTACGCTATTTCCGCCATGCTCGCAGGTGATTAGTAGAGATAGGCTGTGCAATTATTGAATCTCGTGGATGCGAATATCGCGCCATCGAACCTCAAATGGGCCGCGTTCCCCGACGCCATGAACCTGTAATCCAATAAAGCCTTCGGTAAAGCTTTCGGGGTCGTCAATATCTTCAATCAACCGATCATTAATCCAGGTTTGGATTCGAGGGCCAGCGGCTCGAATCAAGAATCGATTCCAGGAGTCATTTTGCATGGCATCGGTGGCGGGTTGTGTTGGGCTGAGCCATTGGCGTCCAGTGGCCTCACCATATACATAACCTGCCTCTGCTGGGCCGGTTTCAATCTCGACTTGCGGTCCGTGAACACGTCCGTTGTTAAAACTCTCTAAGCTCTTAGAGCGAATCTGGACTCCTGAGTTTAGGCCTTCATCGACTTTAACCTCAAATGTCAGTTCGAAGTTCCCGTAATCACGACTTGTACATAAAAATGAGTTTGGACTGTTCTTAGCAGTTCGTCCAACTATGGCGCCGTCTTCGGCGGCGTACGTTGCCAGGCCATTCTTCTGAGTCCATCCATCCAAGTTTTTGCCATTGAAAAGTTGGCTCCAGCCAGTTCCTGCAAGGTTCGGTGGTTCAGAGAAATCTACTTGAATGGAATTGGGTTGGAGGCTATTGGGGTCGCGCGAGCCAACCGTGTCACGCGGCATTAGGGCAGCAGTGACTGCAGGTTGTGAAATACTGCCTGTGACTACCCATTCGGTACCTCTTTGCAGAGTGATTTGAAATCCAGTGCCTTGCATGGCAGTTGCATCGTGACCAAGCGTTGTATGAAAGACGCGTCCTCGACCGTATTCAATGACCATCAACATAGGTTCATGTTCTCCAGTGCCACCGGAATCTGGGTTGCTGAATGCGGTAGCAAGTACTTGCATATTGACGGCGGGACCCCGAAGTTGTGCGTAGAGTTCATCTTCTGCATGAAGCCAGCTAGACGGAATGCCGCGCGTAATCGGATGTCCGGCATCGCGAACAATCACTTCGAAGGGATGTCTCTTTCCATGGCTACCACCACGGCCTGGGCTGGTGTCGCGCGTGAACTGTCCGTCACGCCAACGTACGTATGGGCCATCCTTCTCATTTCGATTTCCCCATCCTCCAAGTCCAATCATTCGGTTGTATTCATTCCATTCAGGGAATGAATTGTTGGCTGCGTGCACACTGACAAAACCACCGCCGTTGAAAACAAAATCGACTAGCGAGTTTCGGGTGCTCTCACTCCAAAGTTCTCCGTTGTAGTTGGAAACGACTACGTCATAATCAGAAAATCTAGGACTGAATTGCTGTATGTCGCCGTCTTTACCTGGCGCTGTAGCGACTTCAACTTGAAAGCGGCCGCAGCCCTCAAGAGTTGCCTTGATCAATGGTGTCGTTTCCATCCATTTATGATTGTTCTGTCCATCGACCAGCAGTACTCGGTAAACACGTTCGGCAGCAATTGAGTGCGTGACCAAGAAACTGGCAAATAGGAGTAACACATAGCGGAGCAACTGTTGGAAGGGCATGGTAGGCCTCGCGGTAAGACTAGGTTGGAGTTGAATAAACACAAGCCGAGCCAAGACTTGCGAATAGACTACTGGTTGTTTCAGTACGATTCGCGCGCGCTGAGATTAGGAGTCGCTCAACAATTATTGACAGGATTTCAGTAGGTAAGCTAGGCTGTCAGCAAAAGACTGGCTGGAAACTTACTTACTTTAACAATGCGGACTACTTATTACTGAGCGACTCCTTAGTGCGCGGTGGCAGGAGATTATAACCATTTTGGACACTCTGGCGAACAAAATAGATCGTTGAATCCACCAACTCTAAGATTCAGCTGTAGCAAGCGAGGCTCGACTCTCAGCTGGAATCAGAATGCACTGACTCATCCCTTGCGATTGTTGGCCAAGATCATAGTTCTGGGTTAGCCAGGGGATTCGAAAGGGGGTAGGCCAGAGAGGCTTGGTTCTCTGGCAGCAGATTCAGGTTTGTTTGCCACCACTTGCATGCATCGTAGCGGTGCCAGGATTTTTCAGGTTGCCAGGCGGCTAAGGCGGCTAGCCAATCGTTGAGCGTTGCACGATCTGCCGGGATTTTGGCAAGTGACTGCATGATGATCTCAGAAATGCTGTGAGGGAAATCCTTGCAGTTAGTCATCTGCGGGTTCAGCGGTTGCGGTGCTATGTGGATTTGTTTCCAGCAGATTTCGATGCTCGAGTTACCTTGATGTGGGAAACGTCCGGTCAGTAGGTAATAGGCAATGCAAGCAAGTGAATAGACGTCACTGGCTGGTCCCGAGAATTGGCCTTGTGCGACTTCCGGAGGTAGCGTCAAAGGTGTGCCTCGCACACGACCTGTTGGTGGTTGGCAAGTGCGATAGGTTAGTGAGAAGTCACAAAGCACAATGTCGTCGGCTAAATCATTCGTAGAGCAGACCAACAGGTTGGCCGGTGAAATATCGCCATGCGACCATCCTAGATCGTGTAAATTCTTCATCGCACGCGATGCTTCAGCCAGCCAGTGGAGAGTCCTGGCAATTGGGTGATCCGTACTCAGTGGTATCAAGCCACTTAAGGGTGTGGCAGGGATATAGTTCCATATTAAGTAAGGAACATCTGCATTTTCCTGCATTTCACAAGCAGAATAGTGAGTGGGATCGTTATGGTGGAGGAGCTGACGAAGCTGGCACTCTAAGCGTAATTGTTCGGCTAGCTCGAGTGTTGACTGCTTGATTAGCTTGCAAACCACCAGCCGTTTCGAAGTCCTATGCTTTGCAAGATAAACTTCGGAATGGTAGCCTTGTCCGAGCTTGCAAACTACGTCCAACGGAGCCAGATTGGCGAGTTTAACTTGCAGTTCTGGAGCTGAGGGCGTTTTGCCTGGTTGCATGTGGAGAATGTGTTTCTGGGATCGGAGGAACAAATGGTGAATTGCTGGCCTCCACCTAGGCGTAGCCGTAGCCAATGCAGATACTAGTCTGCAAAGATTGAATGTATCACGCTACGTTAGTCAAAAGTATCCGTATTAGGAATAATAGTGATGGATGCACAGCAGTTGAAAGCGATTCAGGCTCCGATCAAAGAGCGTTTTCGCCTCACACCTGCGGCCGCACAGTGCACGTTTGTATCTCAAGCAGAGGTTCAGGCAGGCTCTTTGTCAGCCAATTTGTCTACCCAAGGCAGGCGAATAGTCGCAGGATTGCATCCTTTGGCAGGCGGTGATGGTTCTCAAGCCTGTGCGGCAGACATGTTGGTGGAATCCGTAGCAGCTTGTGCGGGTGTGACACTGGCGGCTGTGGCGACTGCACTCGGAGTAGCGTACAAGAGGGCTCGCATCGAGGTGTCCGGTAGCCTCGACTTTCGCGGTACTATGGGAGTAGATCGCAGCCTACCAGTTGGCTTTTCGGTGATCGACTTGCATTTCATATTCGATTCCGATGCGGAAACCGAACGACTTGATAAATTGCTGGAACTTACCGAGCGGTATTGTGTAGTGCTCCAATCTCTAAACCCAAACCTGGGAGTCAATTGCCGCTGGAGTCTGGAAGCGACGTGAAGCTGGTTTAGTATCCAGCTTGCGAGGGAAGTTCATTCTCAATCCAGGGTATCGAAACCTGCGGTTATTGGGGGCAGAGAATGACCTCCGGGAGTTAGCATAAGTTCCTGTTATTTGGTGTACAGCCGAACAAAATTGCTCAACTCTCATGGCGGAAAAATCGGTGGGAGGTGAAAATAGACTTGGTGCATTCAGGCTCTAGTGCGAAAGATTCGGACGCAGGGTGTCGCATTCCCGTTAATTCTTGAACGTGGACGCGAAACGACCACTTGTTATCCGTTAGGCGTGCTATTAGTTGCAGAGTCATGGCTACGAAGTTTGTGTTTCGATTAAACCAGTACGAAGAAAATGAACGATTTTTCAGAATCTACCCCAATTCCAGATGATTCCAGCAATGAACCGTTTCGAGTTGAATATGCGGCTCGGGTGAAGCGTTTACCGCCCTACTTATTTGGGAGGATTAATAACACTTTGTATCAAAAACGGCGAGCCGGAGCGGATGTGATTGACTTGGGAATGGGGAATCCATCGGATCCGCCTGAGCGCATCGTCATGGAAAAGATGTCGGAGGCGACCTTCGATGTGCGCAATCATGGCTACAGCAAATCAAACGGACTGCTGAACCTGCGTCGAGAGCTAACCAGCAAATATTTTCGTAAGTACGGTGTTCGATTAGATCCGGAAACTGAGGCAATTGTATGCTTGGGGAGCAAAGAAGGCTTTAGCCACATGTGCTTGGCGCTCATGGGACCGGGTGATACTGCGATGATTCCAGCCCCCTATTTTCCGGTTCACATGTACGGCGTAATTCTTGCCGCTGGTAACGTAGTCGCACTGGAGGTGGCGGACAGCGAAAAGTTCTTACAGAATATCGCCTACACTTGCCAGCACTTTTATCCTCGCCCTAAATTGCTGATCATTAACTACCCGCATAACCCGTCGACAGTTACGGTTGAGCAGGATTTTTTCACGGATGTTGTGAAGCTTGCTAAACGCTATGGTTTCATGGTGATCAGTGATTTCGCGTACGCAGATGTGGCATTCGACAAATATCAACCGCCGAGCTTCTTGGCATCTCCGGGGGCAATTGACGTAGGTGTCGAGTTCACGACGATGAGCAAAGGCTACAACATGGCCGGCTGGCGAGTGGGCTTCTGTGCTGGTAACGCAGAAATGATTCGAGGATTGGCCACGATCAAAGGTTATTATGATTACGGCATGTTTCAGGCGATTCAAATTGCGGCGATTGTTGCATTGCGTGATACAGAGGCTGCGGTTGAAAACCAGTCCGAGATCTATCAAGGTCGCAGGGATGTGCTGGTTGAATGCTTGGAGCGGATCGGATGGGAAGCAAGTGTTCCCAAAGCAGGGATGTTTGTTTGGGCGAAGGTGCCTGAGAAATGGCGCCAGCGGATGAACACGATCGACTTTGCAATGATGTTGTTAGAAGAGGGCGATGTGGCGGTTAGTCCAGGAAGTGGTTTTGGACCGGCTGGGGAGGGGTTTTTGAGAATGGCACTCGTAGAAAACGAAAATCGCCTACGTCAGGCAGTGCGACATATTGGGAGATGTTTGGAGAGAATGGAGCCCAAATATTCCGGTGAAACCCGCCCGGCGACAACATCCTAGTTTGGAAACGAAGGTGGAAATCGCAGGGCTGAAAAGTACGATCGGGTTTTCCCGTGGTAACTGCTAGTGCAGATTTCGCCGCCATTGTTTTGTTGTAAGAGGGCTCAGGTTTCCCTCGTGCAGCCGGGACCAATCTGAATTCCACGACGCGGCACTTCCGCAGTCCTTTTGTTTGGCTGTATAGGTGCTTAATCGAGAAAAATTTTCAGTCTGACGAAATAATTGAAAGCTTTTCGCGATCTATAGTAAGTGGATGGAGTGTAAAGGCTTCAGTTGGTCGCTAAACGGCTCTGGCGACGAATTCCAAAGAATACCGTTACGACGTCGTGGTTTGCCACGCATGACTGTTTTGGTAAGAGTGCGAGTTCGCAGAGCGGACTCCACTAACAGGCAATACGACGCGGACTTTTTGATTAACGTTAGGAGAATAGGAATGTTACGTAAACTCGCACTGGCTTTTGGTTCTAGCGCCTTGTTGGCATTTGTTTTGGTTGGTTGTGGTGGTACAGACACCGGCGGCACAGGAACAACAGAAACTTCAACAGAAGCTTCTACAGACACAACGACGGAAAGCGCTGAGCCAGCTGGTGACGCAACTACCGAAGCAGCTAGCACAGATTCCGCTGGGCACTAAGAGTGCTTGACTCGCGCGGAAAATAACTAAGCTAAAAGGCGACCCTCAGGGTC
>JAGQOY010000130.1 GCA_020427005.1 Planctomycetales bacterium | reverse complement strand
TGGCCGCATTGCACTGCCGGAAGCGTTTCAGCGAAGAACAATTCGTCTCTCAGCTTCATCTGTTTTCCTTCGGCATCAGCCATCGTCGCTGGAAACGGTTGAAAGTAAGGAGTTGGAGGAGGTCCGCTTCGGCTGTTTCTCAATCGAGCATGGGGAATGTAGCTCACAATTCGAACGTCGCTGGGAATCGGGCAAGCAGCAACCAGTTCATACGCAGGACCGAGCACGGTGAGTCCACCGTACATGCCAGCCACAAAAGCACAGCCTGCTGTCGCAGCAGGGACAACGAATTCAGGTTGGTCGAGATCACGCTCGACAAAATTCCAACACAACAGCAGACGTAGTTCTTGCCAAGTAAATGGGGTTCCGACCGCTCGATTCAGACCAATTAAAAAGGCCAAGAGCTCGGCAGAACTTGAACCGAGCCCCATGTGACGCTGTTGAATTGTCTCGACCGAAACAAAGACACCAATCGGGTTGCCCAATAGCTGACAGAATAGTTGATAGAAGTGTTTAAATGCGCCGTGCAGATCTTGATTGGATTGCAGGCCAGCATCGTCGCAAAGCTGAATTTTTAGCCGAGTCGCAGACGCGTGTTCCACCGCCTGGGCAACAGCATAGGTTTGCATCGGACGAACGCGAGTACCACGAAGATCATGCACGTACGAGTACAATCTGAGTGGAACAGAAACGCTGACCTCGCCGACTGCAGACTTGTCACGACGCCCAGGTGAAACGAAGTGATCCCGATTTGCCAGGACCGGCGGCAACGATATCTGCTCGCCAGGAGAGAAGCGGCTCGAAGGTGAGCCTGCCGCATGCCTAACATTCTGGTCCATCAAGGTAGGAACTCCAATTCAATACGAGCCTAAGAATTCTTGGTGATTTGGATGACGTTTACTTCAGGTGAAGACGACATGCTGCAACCCGAATGCTGGTTCGCACACAGCGTTGAACAGATGCATGTAGCTTTACCTTCAATTGAATTGCGAATGCCACCAAGAACCGATTCCTGGCTAGACTTGATAGCAATCACTTCCTCTACCGATTGATCCGGCCAGAATGCTTGGGGTGTGTCGTGGCTACTAGGACAAACCCGGACATCACCGATTGGTCCAAAGTACAATAGGCGATCGTCTTTGCAGCCACTGGCCGAGATCTTTGGTCCCATACAGTAGTCCCATTGAATCCCTAGCTCTTGGTCAATCTGCCAGCACTCGCGCGTTAATCGCTCTTTCTCACTTGGTTCCAAGTCCTGATGTAATTCAAACTTGGCCATGCGCCCCATTCCTGGTGTGGGCACAAGCCACGAAAATATTGGAATTACGTTTCTTTCACGCAGCCAACGCCATTGCACTGGTGCGACGCTGTGATTCCATTTGAGCATCGTGCTCGCTACGGCCAATCGGTTGTCGGCTTGCAGGCCACGATCCATTAGTAGTGTCAAATGCCTAGGCAGATAGAGGCCATCTCGTTTGTCATAATCTTCCGTCCTATGCTTTGGCAGACCAAGTAACGCTTGGTTTTCTAAGGGCTCCGTGTGCAACCACTTGCCGATGATCGTAATGCCCTTTCGCTCCGCGATCCAATCTGCCATCGCGTCATTCATCGTCAGCCCATTGGTGAACAGTAGCACCTGAACATCGTTGCGGAGCGAGTGATCCATGATTCGCTGGTTCATCGGCCAATTCTGGAATGTCGCATCACCGAGACCAGACAGAACAAGCGTACGAATGTAGGGAATCAACTCGTCCAACAATTGCAACCAATCGCTTTCCGAAAGAAACCGTCGGCTGTATCTATCACGTTCCGATCTGGCCAACAGACCAGCATTGGTATAGCAACCGAGACAACGCGCATTGCAAGCTGTCGTCGTAGAAAAGTCTCCCAGCAACAGATCGCGCCTGGAGGGATTGCGATCTGGGTCGGTTGCACGCAGCTTGGGCAAAGGGCGAATGGAAGTCATGATTGGAATCCTACTTTTGAGTAATAGATGATTGGGAGAATCGCAACCGGAGTAATGCAACAAGGGCGATTGCGGTTAAGAGCATCGAAAATAGAAACGCTTCTTGCAGATTTTCGTGACCGTCTTTGCGGAAAAAAAACAGCAGACAGAGTGAACAAGCGCGAGACCCCATGCCAACTAGTGACATTGCTGTGGCCCTTACCGAGTCGCTGACCTCTTCTTGAATCAGTTTGCTTAGGGCAATCGTCGCGAAGACTTCGTTGGTCAAATACGCGACGATGGCGATTTGGCCAGACCAAGCATCACCAAATGAAAAGACAGCCAAGGCCAGGACATGAACTGCAGCAATCACTGTCAAACAGGCCTGTTGCCCCAGATACTTAATAACGCGGTGCGCTATAACTCCTACCAGTGCGCCCGTGAACATCCCAGCTGCCGGAGCATAGCCAAATCGATGTACTGGCACCTCATGCATCGACAAGAAAGCTTGCGAGAACGTCTTGAGGATTGGCCCAAGCCCAAACACCAGCGCCGTGAACGCAAGGATGGCAACCGTTTTGTGATTCCGAGGAAACTGTTGCAGCGATTGTCGAATGGACCGTTCCTCTTCCTTGTGCGACTGCATTTCAGTCCGCGACGAATTCAAATTCATAGACAAGACTGCTAAGAGGCAAAACCAGATCATCGCCACGGCAAACGGCAGTCGATCCCAGGCGACAAGCATGTGCCCAGCCGTCAAGGTAACTCCGGCACCCAAAAGCAATTCTGCTGCGCGAAGCCACCCAAAGTACCGACCAAATTCATGACTTCGACCACTGCGGCGAAGCGACTCAAATAGTGCTGCTTGGTCCGTGCCCGTAATCATGGACACGCCCATGGCGATCAGTACTTCACCCATCAGAAACTCGGTGAGCCCCTGCCCGACCAAGTACAGGAATTCGCCAGCGATGAGCAATAATCCGGCGGCTACCAAGCTGTTGCGACGACCGAGGTAATCGGCGATCACTCCGCTAGGCAATTCGCATAGAAGAATGCTGACGAGCAAAACGACCTTTAGGACAACGATATCGGACGCAATCAGACCGTGTGATGACCAAAACGGATAGATGATGGGCATCACGCTAGCCATGCCCAGAGACATTGACAGTCGCACGCCGATAATCCTGGCAATAATCCTGCCTTCATTCATCGCATTGCTCACGATTGGGTAGGGCCCAGCGGGTGTTCTCCAGAACACTCACCAATTGGTCATAGTTTTCAATCTTGTCACGCAAATGTTGCCTAATGTCTTGACGTTCGTAAGCTGGTTTGGTGACAGCGATGGAATCGATTGAGAGAAAGTCGCAAGCTTTGTCCATGGCGGCCTGAGGGTTGGCAATCATTTGGTCGTAGCTCACACTGAGCATTGCGTGAGAGCCACGCAGGTTTTCGGCCCACGCCAGCCACTGCTCTCGCCGCCGAAGCCACTCCAGCGCAGAAGCGGGATCAATCCAAATCTGTCTTGTCGTCCGCGTACCCCACCACGATTGGTCGAGGCAGGCAATGCGCCAACTGATCAGGACATTCAGAGGATCATTCCGCACGATATGAAGAACTCGTACACTAGTGTCACGCTCTAAACATCGGTCACCGCGAGCCCACCAACCATCGGCATGTTCATAAAGCAGTTTGAAGCCGATGGCGCGTGCATTGGGATTCGCTTCCGCGATCGGATCGTAAACATATGGACGCAACTGTCCATTCATCGCATGCAATTCGGCATTTACATCCCCATTGGGGAGAATCGATGCAAACATCTCACGTCGTACGGTCGCCGAGAAGTGAAACAGCTCACCAGCCGCGATGACTAACGGATGTTGGTTTAGCAGATGTGTATAAAACCATGTCCCAGAGCGGGCTTGGCCTAGAATGACAAACCGCGTTGTTGTGTGACTCATCGTGCACCTCGCAGTAGCTGTTGCTCTGTCGGTCCTTGAAGCAGCAAGTGCATATGCTCGGGAATCGCGTGCCCGCCGTAATATCGCGTCAGTCCCAGTTGCAATTTTCCAAGCGAATTCAGTGGCAGCGCAGCGGCGATTGCCGTCAGTTCATTCCGCGTTCGACCGGAAAGGTACTTCAGCATGGTGGCTGAAGTTAGATAGTGACCTGGATCTGCCAGAATGGAGAGTATCTCGTCGAGCGTCATGCGATTGATCACGGAGCGGACTAATTGCGCCTCACGTTGCGGGGCCTTGAAATCGGCACGCACAAAGGCGAATGGGTAAACCTTTGACAAAAGCACGCCTGATTCAACCAGGCGTCGACTTAATTCGGCCAACGCCGTTCCGGTGTTGATCAGGTCATCGATAATCAGCAATCGCCGGCCGGTCAGGTCAGCCTTGAAATCGTAGAAGCTGCTTACGATCGAATCTCGTTGCTGCTGAGAGCAATCGGTGTAGTCCGATCCAGGACATGGATCGGGCCCAACGATCTGCACCGGAATTTGTGTATCGGACTTCAATAGCATCTGTAACAGGTCGGCGAAGTCGAGTGCTAGTTCTGTGGTAGCGGGCGTGGCTATTACCCAAGTACTTGGATCGCATCTCAGTTCATGTCCAAGTTTCGTGATAACCAAACAAGCCAGTTTCTTGAGAAACCGATGGCGCACTTTCACGTCGCCCAATTTGTAACGAGCATACGCTTCAACAAGCCCATCGCAGACGTCGGTGGTGTCGTCCATGCGGTAAAGCGATTGCGTAATGGCGATCATCTTTGCTTTTGACGTTGAATGATTCATGCGTGCGTTCCTTGCGGCGGGTTGGTGTGGCAGTTTGATTTGCGGTTACTTGTGCGACCGTCGCTATCGAGACTGCGTGCTAGGCGAAAACCCGCGTGTTGAAAGAAGAAGCGGCGAAACCAAAGTCGATAGTAGACGGAAGCTGCTGTGCCCGTCGTCGCCCAGGAACCGCCCGCCATCATGCCGTGGTCAGCGTCGAAATAGGGCGTTGAGAAATCAGCGTATAGCGGATCGGTATGAAAACCATTGAAGGGATGGAAGTCGTCGGCCAACAACTGCCAGACATTTCCCCGTAGGTCATTGACCAAGTCACCTGGAAGCGACAATCCAACGGGTGTCGGCGATCCAAATCGCAAGTGGTTGTTGTAGGCTGAATTCCAGCCAGGCACATCGTGATCGGTCGCAGGCTGCGCCGACAAATCGGTTAAGACCCGATATTCGGCCTCCGAGGGCAATCTGTATTGCTCGCCCTTCCAGCGACAATAGGCTTCCGCTTCAAAGTGGTTAACTTCGACGGGCCAATGTTCTGGTAATTCCAGGTCTACAAACAGTGCTCGATAGCGGAATCGATTGTCCTGTGGAATCCAGAACTTAGGATTGGATGAGGCAGTCGCTGTTCTCCATATCCATCCTGGCGCCGACCAGTACTGATCGGATTCATAGCCACCTTCTTCCACGAATTGCAAGTATTCACCGTTGGTAATGAGGTTCCGGCCAATTTCGAAGGCACTGACTGTGCGGATGAGCGATCCATATTCGTTGTCCCAGCCAAAAGTCGGCTCATCAGCGGGTTTACCGAGGGATACTGTGGTGGGGCCGATGGGTACCATAGCTGAAGACAGCTCCAGCGGTGAATGAAGGGAATCATCATCTGCCAGCGGAGCGAGCTCCCATGGGCTGCGCGCACGAAAGATCGATACTGGTGCCTGCCTGAACAGGACACTCGACGTCTCCCAATGGATACGTTCGTGCTCGATGCCCATCATCACGGTCCAAGCGGCCGACCGCTGAAACCGGCTGAAGTCGTGAGACGATCGGCTCGCGGGCAGGTCGTAGCTGATGGAATCAATAACATCCTGAATGATCAAAAAAGCCGTTTGGCGATACTGCCAGATCGAGGCTGGAGCGGGCCAATCTACAGGTCTTAGTTCAGTAGTGCTCGCTGGATCAACGCCTCGAGCGAAGAGCTGATCCCATTCGGCGTGCACACCGACGTCGATGATTCCTGCTGCGCGCAACTTGTTGATGTAAAAGGCAGCAGTATGTCCGAGGTAAAAAGCTAGAGGCAGTCGTAGCGGATCAGGTTGGCTAATGAGCGCCGCGGGGTGCATTATCATGTCGAACAATTGTTCGTAGAGCGACCAGGAGTCATGAAAGTAGTCTGCTAATGCTTCGCGTGTGAGGTTATCAAAACTGGGTGGGACGGCAGCGCGCGAAGGAGGTAACGAAAGTAGTGAGCTGCTCGACATCGATCTGTTCCGTCAAGTGGTATGGAGTTTGTCTTTCTGTCGATAGAACGTCAGCCATACAATCTTGGTGACAGTGAGGTGAGAGAGTTTGCCGAAAAACGTTGCCTAGCCTTGGAAAGAAGTTCGACTCGTCCCCCCTGCAACCATGCGGATCATCACCGCAACTCGATCCGTCAAGGTTTCTTAAGAGGCTGTGCTTGATGAGGGCTACCAGGTTTTGGCTTTGCAGACCCGCTCAGAAGTCGTCTATTTGGCGGAGAACTCTGCAATATTCACAAGTGTTTGGTACACAGCCAGTTATGATCAAATTGGAGGCGTGTTATGCCTGGTCTTTTTGACCTTGTGGTGGTAGAATCGATAAAAGTCTGCAAAATGCATGCGCAATTCTATAACTCCCAAGGAGTTATGATTGCCGGGGTGCTTGCGCACTCGCCCGTACCAAGGGCATTGAAACACAGTTTGAGCAATGCACAAACCGCCGTATCACTAAAGTGCTTGCGCACTCGCCCGCACCAAGGGCATTGAAACAAGTCCCCGACAATTGGTTTTTAACCCACTCATCGGAGAGTGCTTGCGCACCCGCCCGCACCAAGGGCATTGAAACTCAAAACCAAATGTCGGTTCGTCAAGAATCAAGATGGAAGTGCTTGTGCACTTGCCCGCACCTAGGGCGATTTCCGACCTAATTCCGGGCAACGTGCCCAACCTACATTGTGCCACTGGACTAGCGGTAACTTTTTGTGAAGAACTTCAGTGGTTGAATGTGATGTTTGAAAGAAGTGAACTTGAAGGGTGTCTATATCGACACCTCGACAGGAGTATTTTGGAGAAAGATCACGAGATAATTGCCCATGATTTCGATCTCAATGAGCCATACCTTGGGCAACACCCGGTAGGAGAGGAAGAGTTTCTCATTCGCTGGGAACGTCAAGAGCTCAACGGCCCTGAAATTGCCGAGCTACGAGAACACTTAATTGAATGTCCGCTATGTCGATCAACATTGTCGGATATTGTCTCCTTCGAGCTCTACGATCTCCCGCAGATCTTCAAACGACCTGTTGAGTAAATGAAAAAAATCGACTGCTTACATTCACGGTGATCGACCGCGTGCTGGGAAAGTCAACCCTCAGTTTCCCCTTCCGTGTCGCTGGACGGATTTTGCGTGGGAAGATGCACGCGAGTAGCAATGCCCATTTTCCGAGCCGTGTTGATCGTGTGCATGCTGCCCGGTGAATTGGCAATCGAGCGAACAAAGGCGATTACCAATTGCGGGCGATACTCGTCCAGCATCTGCTTGTTGCGAACAATTCCTGCAGCCTTGCCGTACCGCTTCCAATCTGCCGGGCAAGCCATAACTTCAAAACCCAATTCCATGGCGATTTCACCGGCAAGGGTATCCGCGCCGCGGGCTGCACCATGAACGATCAAGGTATTTCGATCCAGCGTATGGAGTTCGCGCTCGATCGGTTCCCGTTCATTCCAGCCACGCGAACCACAGATCAGTACTACTGGTCGCAATTGTGGTTTACTCATGATTCCCTCTGGCAGTTCTTGTACGCTATCGCTTGTCCATCGCATTGAGCCAATTCAATAACGCCAGTGAGGTTGGAGTGTGACATGCCTTGCAGACGGATTTTTGATTCCATCCGCTTACGCGAGTAAGTTGCGCAAGATCTACCTGAATTGGCTGCACAGCAAATTGGCTTAGATTTCCACTTGCGTTGGTTCAGCCTTTACTGCGCGCCGGGGTTAGCATTTGGCTAAACCAGCCATTGGTCTGGTTAGGATCCTGAGTAGAGATAGGTTCGATCTCGCTCGGAAGAAGGCGTCGGTGCTTTTGGCAAAAGGCTCGAATCGCTTCGGCAGTTTCCTGGGCGCTGAGCAAAGCTGCATCGATTGGAGTAGAGTCGTCGACGCGACTAACCAGAATCCGAGTTCTAGAGGAATTGTAAGTTATGTCCAATGCTCGTGCTGCCGCTAATCGAGCCGCCAGTTTGGCTTGGGGGCGTCGAATCGATTGGACTGCCTGTTGAGGCACGAAGGTGGAGTCGATCAACATCATCATTTCTACGAGCTCTGCGAGCTCAAATTGACAGGTGCCAGCGTCCGCTTGATAGACAGTCTCCAACGCATGCAGGGCGAGAGCCGTTAACTTTACCGTGTGCATGTCGGCTACTGGAGCGTTTGAAGCAGGCGTAGGCAATGATACCGATGACTTGGATGGAACTGGCGGAGTTGTTGGTGATGGTAGATTCTTTGTTTTCTTCTCAACCACGAAATATTGATTCGAAACTTGTGCCAGTTGTGGGCTGTATCTGTCTTCGGGCAAATAGGTCCAGACGGTACGCCCCCATCTTCGAAGTTGACGAATCACGGGCACGAAATCTCGATCACCGGTGACAAACACAAATTTTGAAATTAGGCAATTGGAGGCGGCGATCTCCAGCGAGTCGACAGTCAGTTGCATGTCAGCGCTGTTTTTCCCAGCGCGATTGGATGGCAACTCCACCAGTTCGATGCCAAGGTCAGCCAAGAATCTGCGGCGGGTTGAGTAGCGCTGCCAGTCCGCATAGGCCCGAGCAATGAGCGGCCAGCCAGCGCTTTTGGCCTCATTTACAATCTCACCGATCTTCGTTGTCTCTAGACCGGCTACATTTTCGAAATCGATCAGCACTGCTGTACCGTTGCCCTGACAACAGGACAGAAAAGACAGATTTGACGACTCAACATCTGGCGCTATCATGCTGGCTCTCCTTTAACACATTTTTCTATTTAGCTTCTATAGAGCAAACGATAGCTACCGTTGGGCGGTGACAGATTCGCAAAAACGTACACCACAGACTAGCGGGGATTCTCCCGGTGTCGGCCCAAAGTGCCTCAGCGTAGCGCGACCGAGAAAGCGGAAAGCTTTCCGCGGAACTGTCACGTGCCAGTAGTGCATGGCGTTAATGAGTAGTTCTTGCCAGTATTATCTTTGGCGAATGGCCATTTCCATCCGTTTACCTGCCTAGAGATGTGACATGTTAATCCGACAGACTCGATCCATCCTGTTGTTTCTTATAAGTCTGTGGGTCCTGTCAAAAGTGGTCTTTCCGTTCGCACAATTCCTGCTCGAGCAAGGTCACGATCCGCAACTGGAGAGTGTAAAGCGACACTTGCAGGCTGCAGCCAATGATGGAGCTGACTGGGCTCAAGAACAGATTCGAAGGCATTTGACCCGTGAGGTCATTGAAGTACGAAATAGGTACGGTCAATAGGCTCTCAGGCAGCAACCGGTCAAAGGTCACTAGGAGCATGATTGGCGGCGCAGTGAAATCTGATTTCTGGATTTCACCTTTGTAAACATCATTTGGATGTCACATGAATCTGTCAACAGTCGTTGAATAGTTGTCGTTTATCTTTGTTGTGATTCAGGCGACATCACATTTGTCAACATTTTACGGAGCTAACGGTATGAATACTCAATCCAACAACCAAGGCAAAATTGCTAAGCAAGTGACTGGAGAACTCGTGGATGGACGGCAGCAAGCAGTCTCGTCGCGGGCGCTCGACAACCTGTCTCAATCGCTGGATCATTCGGGGTTGATCTCTAGGTTTCTGGCTCCCAAAGAGCAACGGCAGATTACCTTACAGGTACAGGAGCGAGTTCGTGACGCAACTGTCGACCAGGCGATCAGTCAAGTACAGTCAGAAGCGAACAAACGTTGTGCGGAAATTGAACTCGCAGCCAGCGCCTGCCGTAACCGACTGCTGCTCGAACAGAACAAGAGTTCAGCCCAACTTAAGCAACAGGAGCAGGTAGTGGTTGACCGCGAGATCCGACACATGTTACTGGACGAGAGTGCCAATCAGCGGCGGCTGAGTGAAACGCGATTGCTTCCAGAGGACAGTGAAAGGTTGGTTCAGTTGTTTAAACACCGCACGGCCTTGGAAATGCTGAGACTGGCTCAAACTCATGGAGTCGACCTGACAACCATTGAATCATCAGGCAGCCAAGATCATTCGGCACCAGATGATGTCGAGCAATGATCGCGTATGTCACCAACTACGAAGACCGGTCGTTTTCCCTAGAGGCGAGTCTTCAAAGTCCCAAGGCAGCCGTTAGCAGAACCAAAGATTCGATTTACCCGGAGTAAACCATGGACAAAATACGTCAAAACGCTTCCTTGATCAATTCCAGCAAGGTAGCCCCTAACCCATCGCCACAGCACAACAAGTTGGTGGAAGCATCAACTGAGATGATCATTGGTGCGACCGGAAATTCGGGCTTGCTCAGTCTATTCAACTCGAAAACTGAAAAGGCGCGCCGGGCAAAACTGAAGGTCGCGATGCTGGAGGAGTCGGCTCGCGTGGCGGATACTCAGTTGAAAGAGGCTCAGGAACTGCTGAGACTGGGAACAACCATGGCGGAACAACAGTATATCGACGCACTGCGCGTTGAATACCAAGATACGGTTGGAAGCATGGCTCGACAGGCCGAGAATGATTTGCGGGATGGCGTAATCAACCTGTACTCTGCCAAAGTCGGAATCCTCGAATCGCTGGCCAGTTTGGACGCCGATAGCGAGCTCAAAGATATCGCAGCTAACGTGCTTTCGCGATTGACGGAGGCCAGTGTCGAGCAACTAATACGCAACAATACCAAACCGCGATAGTTTTTGGGCAATCAACCGTGGTGGCACGCCTACTCCCCAGCCTGCGAACCGGAACAATTCGTCCATTCAAAAATCGAACAGGAACAACATGAACCAACGCCAGAGTTTATCCCAACGTGTATTGGACTTCATGCTTGTCGTCTTGGCGGCTATTGCATTGATCGTCATCAATACTAGCGATAATGATTTGCCAGAGTTTGCATGTTTGGGAGCGCCGTTGGCCTACTTGATCCTGTCCCCGCTCTTGACCAATGCCGATTTGCCATCGGTAGCTGGACGTGTCTACTTGTTATGTTTCCTAACGTCGCTAGTTACGTTAGTGAATTGGTCAAGCTCTCTGTTCCATTGCTTAGCCGATTTCACACCAGATCCGGCTGCCCCTCAAGCAGCTCAACAGATGATTTTGGCGACGATCACTAGCATGTTACCCGAGCTGTTGACCCCTCTGGGGCTCGGAATTGTTGTTTACGCCGCCACCTCCGTGTTTGAAGTCAGCGCTATTGACAATCGATCTGACACAGAATCAGGCAATCTAGTCGGACAGATCAGCCAGTGGTTTGAGAAACACGGTGCTTCAGGCGAGCTCGTTGAGTACATCAAACAAATTGTCGAAACCTCGCAGCAACTGGAGAAGGCCTGCGGTTCACTCGCCGGCCAAGCCGTGAAAACCGAGCACGGACTGAATAGTCTAGGCCAAGCAGCAGCTCGGAGCGAGCAAGCATTGGAGGGCTTGAATGCGCTGAAGGGTCTTGAATCGGACTTGGTACGCGTGACCGCCGGCGTTGATCAACTGAATAGTGCCGTCATGCAAATGGGTCAAGTTGTGGATGAACTGTCGGAAATCATTAGCAAGAAGATTCTGGAACTATGAAACTCCTTAACCGAAACAGCGTACCGGTTTGGATGCTAGCCGACAGTCTGATCGTAATGTCAGTTCTGGGTGGGATGCTGTCATTGCTGGGCCTGTTGCCTCAACCTACCGTCCAGGAGTTTCTGGATCACAAATCTCATCTCATGGAAAACCTGGAGGAGGCGCTGGAGGAAAACAAGCAATTACAATCTGAGAAAGCGGCTGCCATACAAGATCACGAGAACGAAATGAACCGTGTCAAGAAAGAACGCGATGCGCTAGCTGACTATCAGAAACGTGCAGCGGAATGGATTACTTGGGCGGAGAATGAGAGGAAGGAATATGAGCAAGTGTCGCAAAATGAAAAGAAGTTGCGGCAGGAGTTACTAAACCTCAAAGGCGATTTCTCACGAGTCGTGTTTGTGGTCGATATTAGTGGCAGCATGGGGGCCAAGCCAGCCAAGGATATGCCTCGAGCCAATTGGGCTGACGATGGTCAGCCTTGGACTTACGTAAAAAACCAGGTAGCCTCATGGTTGCAGAACTTACCTGTTGATTCGTTCCGAATTGTCTGTTTCCATCACGAGGTGGTCCAATTCCCTGACATGCAAGATGACTGGTTAAGCGGAGACTCGGGACGCACGCAAGCGAAGGAATTCCTTAGTCAACTACAGGCCAGCGGTGGAACCAACACGGAGCTGGCACTGCAAACGGCTCAGTCGTACGAGCCGACGGCCATCATACTTTTTACGGATGGATCGCCATCCAAGCTGTCCGACGATGGTTATGTCTACGACGACGGCCAGGTGCAACGTGTGGAACTGCTACTAGAACAATCTGGGCAAAAAGTTCCAATTAATGTAGTCGCCGTCAACAACTATTTCACCGAGGACCTGGGTAGTTTCTTGCATAAGATTGCGAGTACGACGGGCGGAGGATTTATTGGATTATGAGCCGGCCTAACGATTGTCCCTGGACAGAGTGCACTGGTATCTGGGCGCGGTCGATGTTACATCGATTTTTGCGCTGCGGGCGAACGATCGTGTGGTTTGGCAGATTGGTTGCCAAGCAGATTCATGTTCGCCGACAAATCGCCCTACACATGGGCACGCAGTGGGTACGAGAGCAAATGCCGTTACCGGCCTCTCAAGAGATGGTGAAAGCCACTATGGGTGTGTTGCGGACGGCTTGGCAACCATCCATCCAGCGGCAGGCCGCTCAGCGCAGTCAGCGCCTCCGAAAGATCTTGACTCGATTGGAGTTATTGAACCGGCCCGCTTACAGCCTCACAACTCCTGCCTCTCAGCGTGTCTACTATGCCGCACTGCTGAAGTGCGTCAATGCAATTTGCGATACTCCGATTTCCCAAGACGCGCTTCGCCTAATCCGTGGGCCCCTTGCAGATTCGCCCACAGGACTGGGGCACTATCTGGCCCGCTGGTTACGCGAGAAATTCGCCAGCCTACCGGAAGTTTGGGTAGATACACTACCAACGGGCAATCAAACCGCATCAGCGCGAGGTGCAGTGCCGCTTTCACCGGTTCAGCAATCTTTGGTGTTGAATCGAAGCGATGCCAAAAGGTCCAACATTGCCAGGGCCAGAAAGCAACATCGCCAGTCGATTCAAGCTAATGCAGCAATTGTCGCAGATCAAGAGTTAACCTGCATCATGGCGGAACGAGAGTTTCAGATGCTCGCACTTCCCTCGGCCGTACTGGATGCATGCCGTCGAAGGCAGCACTGATAACCGAGGCAACTCAAACGGAGACCGCGCCTTTGCAACCAACGACATACGGGCCATCGCTATGAGTTAATAGCGACGATAAAACACACTGGGCGCTTTTCTGCTGGCAGAAGTTACGACTGCGGCACCTCCCATGACAGAGTTCCCTCATACCTGGTCACCGGTTCGACTTGTTTGTGTTCAGGTAACGACGAGAATACGCGGAAACTAACAAATTGGGCAAATTCTAAGACAAAGGAAGCTATCATGTCGCACGACGAAACACACGGAATGGATAGACTGCTAAATGATCCCGTGGCGGGCGAAAGGATGCTTTGCGATGTCTGCAAAAGCGAATACGTGCTCGAAGCAGATGCCGCCGAACGACCAGCGGATCCAGCCGCGGCAGTTATCCATGATGCCATTCCGGCCTGCCCCTATTGCCGTCACCGAATATGTGAACGGCTCGGGATACTGTGAGTTTACAAATGTTCCAGGTTCAATTTCTCTCACTTTAGCCTGAAAGCGTCTCGCAGCTCATCGATGACATCCTCGGACATTACCGAGACTGTGCCAATTGCGCGAGCGTTAATGACCGCTTCAGCAGTCGATTCAAGTACTTCCAAGCGGTCGAAAGCATCTAGGACAGTCGAACCTGTTACAAGCACACCATCGTTCTGGAGAATCGCAGCGGGATTGGATGTAGAAACGTAACTTGCAATGCTGCCATCACTCTTATACTGGACACCGTAGGGCACAACTTGAACGTCGCGTAAGAAGACATAACTTTCCGGAATCGTGCGTATATCCAAAGGAGTATCAGTCACACTGAAGGCAGTTGCGTTGACTGGATGAGCAAATACGATGGCCTTGATATGAGGATGAGTGTTGTAGATGGTTTGGTGTGCTACTGCTGCTCGGCTCGCCAGTTTTCCCTTTTCGCGTTCATTGCCACGAACAAGAACTAAGTCATCTGTTTGCAATTGTTCTCGGTCCCTTTGGGTCGGAGTGATCAAGAACGAGTCGCTGGATAGTCGCGCAGAAAAACTACCTTCGGTACTGATCAGTAATCGCTGACGACAACCACGTCGTACGAAATCGCAGAGCTGTTTTCGCAGTTCCAATTCATCAGCGGTGGCCTCATTAGGCTCGAATGATTCGAAGTCGATACTGCGGCAAGCTGCCTGTGCGAGTTGTTCGTCATCCAGGAACCTCACCTCACCTATCTGATTCCCCTTGATCAACGTTTTTCCAGCAAACTCCAACGCTTCGAACCGCTCAAAAGCTCGTGAAAGATCAGGTCCGCCAATGACCACACCGTGATTTTCTAAAATGACACTTTCGCATCCTTGCGAAAATACGTCCGCGATGTTTTTTCCCAAAGCTTGACTACCCGGGCACGCGTAGGGTGCGAAGCCCACTTTGCCACACACGGCATAGGCCTGATGAAATAGCCGAGTGTTCGGGAACTTGCGACAGATACTGAAGGCTACTAGGGCAACGGGGTGAGCATGAACGATCGCTCGTATATCTGGACGCGCATCGTAGATTGCCTTGTGAAACGGGAATTCGCTCGAAGGTCGATGCAATCCATCGGCCGTTCCGTCCTGACTAACACAAACAATGTCGCCGCGATGCAAGTTCCCTTTGTCGACGCGCGCGGGCGAAATCCAAACCTCACCTTCCGTGCCCTTTATCGACAGATTGCCACCGGATGTTGTGGTCATACGATAACGATAGATGCGATCCATCGTCTTCATGATTTGATCACGGGGATGTTGCGTGTTGCGCACGGTGCTCATGGTAATTCCCACCTGGTGACGTATTGCCCAACAGTACGGCCGTAATAGTCACAGATCTTGTGAATCTCAGCTCCATCTGGTTAATCTCGTGTAACTGACCGAGCGTGTTGTCAAGCCAATGTTTTGGAGAATTAGGCATTTGCAAAGAATGTCTCGCGCCGATCTGCTTCATCAGTTTCCCAGCGTTAGTATACAACGAGAATTTCTCGGCTGGCTATTTGGCCAAAACGGTTTTTATCCGAGGTCGACCAATCAGCTACAATACGTCGTAGAAAGGCTACGCCGCGTGCTAACGGCAATGTCGGTTTTGCCAGTGCTTTCTTCCGAGTTGTTCAGTCTCGCCGGGTGCCACTGGTGCCACTGGCTTTGCCAGTGTGGTTGTCTGTGACATTATTCGGCTGTTATGTGACAGGTTATCACGAGATCGATGATAGTACGCGGGGTGCCACTGGCTTTGCCAGTGCTTTCTTGTTACGAGGTTGGGATTCCCAAGAGTTTCCATTCTGGTAAGTACAAGGATGTGCCATCCAATACAGCAAGGTCCATGCCTTCCATTTTTACTCCCTCTCTGGGCACTACTGGGTACGAATTGGGCTGCACGAGTATTCCTTCTCTAACTGACTCAGAATTGTAATAACGATGCAATGTGGCATGCGTGGGAGCGTTGTAAAATATGGAATTCCCAGAACGATCCTCCACACCATTAGTTCGCTGGGTTGTCATTTGGGAATCGATTACCTGGGGAACGTATTGCTAGAAACTACACTGGCAAAGCTAGTGGCACCCTACGGGAAGCGAATTCAAAATCTGAAAACCTAAGCAGCGAACAGACCACTAGCGCATTCGGGCTTCTTGAACAAATAATTTGAGCATCGGCTCGACCACTCCACCGACACTCTTCCACTGCTCACACACTGCGTGTGACCCAGAGATCATGCAGTTCATCGCGATATCAAATTCATACTGGCTGTCTGTCGGGCCTATTCAAATTGCGTGCACGCTACGGTATCAGTAACGCCCCGACCCCGTTCATCCAGCAGATAGTGCTGACAAAGACACCAACAATAATGGGGACAATCTGCCAAACGGATTTCCGTCGATTGAGCAAGTATGCGGCCCCCAACGTTGAAGCAATCGTGCATCCAACTCCAATTGAGAACAAAATAACTTCGGGGAATCCGAGTGCTTGTTCTACATGTGCCTCATCATGATGTTGTTTGCCAATCATGAACAACACAGCGACCAACGGAAATCTGGCAGCTGAACTCGCCGCAAAGCATAAACCTTCAACCAAACTAAAGCGGACGTAAATCCAAATTCCGATTCCAACGATTGCATAAGAAACTAACAAACCAAGCAACGCAGCAATTCCCATTTGAGTAATGTCAGCAATCTTCAACGCTTCCTTCCGATTTCCGGATTGCAAATTGGACCAAAACTCTGAATCCCCCGGGAAGCCGCTGGACGAATAATGCAACGCTGGCGAATCGTAGCCAAATGCAACATATGCGCTGAAATGTCCCAACTCATGCAACAGAATGCAAACTGGAACTGAAAAGACGGTCACGCAAAAAAGCCATATCCCACATACAAAGCGATTGGAGTTAAGGCGGACATCGTTCATTGTTGAATGCAAGTTGACCAGACAGCGAATTGCGATCTGTCCGATTATCAGGTGAGAAAAAA
The DNA here is from genome assembly GCA_020427005.1 of Planctomycetales bacterium. Lineage (GTDB taxonomy): Bacteria > Planctomycetota > Planctomycetia > Pirellulales > Pirellulaceae > Aureliella. The sequence goes on along the minus strand of JAGQOY010000130.1, from coordinate 2,654 downwards.
CTCAGCTTTGGAGTTGAGCTGGGTGCGTGAATACTGCATAGATCGATTGTTGAAGTTTGTCGCCCGGGGTGCAAACGGATGGGCGAGCGAATCATTGCAGCTGACTCGTCAACAGGAGTGTAGCAGATATGCCTGCTCGCAGGTAGATTCTGGCCAAAACCTGGGCAAGTGCCGAACGAGCTCGAGCAATTCGCGGAAAGCCGTTAGCAACAACCTACCTGAAAAGACTGACGCTATTCACGATGGAGAATTCGGCCGAATACCACGGCCAAGCAATGCCCCAATGAGCAACTTCGATGCCAAACTTGGTGAACCTGCCGAATCAAAAAAAGATTGCTCGGCCGAAGGGTAAGATCGGCAGTTGAACCGGGGTGCAACCAGCTCAGCTCAAACTGCCGCTGAGCTTCTTGAACGCAGGCTTAGATGGTGGCTTGCTCCACTTCGTCGAACCGCGTAGTGCGGACCCGCAGGCTACGTGGTGTGGGGGCACCGTCAGCGATGGCGATGCCTACCGGATTACCCATTTTTGAAATTTCGCTATTCAATCCAAGCGTCAATTTCATCATTCGGAGAAATTGTTGCGGTTATGCCGTGCTCTGTGAACATCCCGTCGGCGTAATATCTCAAGGTCACGGTTTGTTCGGTATCAATCGCCATTGAGCATAATGATAACCGACCGCAAAATTCGCTCGCGTCCAATGGGCCTTTGTCATCCTCCTCCATATTGCGCCAGTCGTCATTGTAAGGATGCAATAGATTTTCAGAAATCTTTGCGAGCACAATCGATGTTCGTTCTGGCCATTCATCTGCGATCTGCTTGAGACGATCAACGGATACTGGATCGGGCGAACCTGGTGTTGAATCAACGAAAATGTCTATGGGATTGTCTGTTCCAGGCATATCGCATGATCCCTCAAACCAAGAGTACTCGTCCCGATAGATCAGACTGCCGAACCGGGCATCGTGAAATGCAATTGGCGGTGAATCGTTTGCGATTGAAAAAATCTCTGCAATCGCTTCGACAATCTGATCTAGCAGTGATTCTCCTGCCTCTTCGTCCGCGAAGGTCACAGTTACGCTCAAGTTGTTGTCAGCAAATGACACGTCAGTGGATAGACACGGGAAGTCTGCTAAGACTGATCGAAGCTTTGGAATTCCATTGGTGGCATCGTCTTCGGATACCTCAGCATAAAGCGTCAAGATTTGATGTTCTGTCAATCGAATCTCCGATCGGGAAACGCCTGGCGTCACACGGCAGCGGCCAAGCAACTATCCACTTAAATTTCGCCCCGATCCGCTGCTCGGGCCCTATCTCGATTATTGTTGAGCTGAATCCTGCGTCCGACCTATTTAATGAGTTCAAAATGTAGTAGTACCGGCAGCACGAGGGAAATAAATGCCAGTGAAATAGCAAATAATAGAATAATCGCAGATAGGATATACGACAGCTTCGCTCCAGTTTTTGAAAGAAGTCTCTGTGTTGAGCTCGGGTATATTGCGTGAAAAACCAACGCGAATCCGAAAATGAAGATCGCGAATGTCAGATCGTGTAGCACCAATTTGACACCGAAGTCGAACCAGGTTCGACCGTCAGCAAACTTTTCTACGATCCAGAACATCCATGCCGCGATGGCCCAGAGGACAACGGCTGCTGCGATTACTCCGACGCGATCTGAAGGAGTCCGTGCCAATACGTTGTTCGCATTCGATTCGTTGTCCATTATTGAATGCAATTCTTTGGCCATAGTTGACAGACGAACGTTGGCGGTATCTGCTGTCGCGGGGTTTGAGTGGTTGTGCAAAGTCGATGGGCCATCGCGACTCTGGTTCACCGCGTGGTGTACGCCCGCCATGGGTGTGATGTTTTGGGGGGTAAGTTCCCTGTTCGAGACTGGAAACTTTTGGAGCTATTGTACCATATGATGTGCTTTAAAAGGCAGTTCCTATATGAAGGCAACTGCGGTAGGGCGACCGTCTGTGAGAAGGGAGCTTGCTTCGCAGCTGGATGGTCTCTTCGGATTGGCCAATCAACTACGGCAATTCGCTGAGCTTGATGGATGGATACGCCGCCGTATTCGCATGTGCTACTGAAGCAGTGGCGGCGACCACCTCGGCGGCGTGAAATGCTCATTCGGCTCGGCGTACCTCCGCCTCAAGCGATTCGTCGTGCGTAATCGCACGAGTTGTTGGCATGTGGCTAAAACCAATGCCAGTGGAGTCGATGTCTTCGTCGTTAGTTCTCGGAAAGCCAGCGCTATCTGCATTGCTCCAACGTATTCGAAAGCCGATGCCGTCTCGGCAATCCATTCTGGCTCGTATCTATCGAGGAATGTGTGGATCCCTTCCATGTCGCACATCACTTCCGTTTCGGATATTAGGAAGACGACTCGCTGATTGCGGGCAAGCGAATCTATACCGTGTCGCCCGCCAAGGGTGATCGCGTAGTGTATCAAATCAAACTGGTCGCAGCCAAGTATTTTTCGTCAGCATGGGAATCGAAGGAGTGGACCTGCATGCGAACTCTTTGTCCGCGGTCCAATGGCCAGGCTGTTTGATGAAGGTAGTTGGAATCCGAACGATCCGCAGGACAAGCCTGCGGGATTCTCGAACTTTAACAATGCGGGGTAGTGAGAATCCGAACGATCCGCAGGACG